>JBDTPR010000454.1:0-5737 GCA_039932635.1 Candidatus Solibacter sp. | reverse complement strand
CGACAGTGCAGCAGATGCAGGAGGTGGGTGAGGCCCTGTTCTCCAAACCGGTGATCGTGGGACCGCACATGGAGAATTTCCAGCAGATCGCCGATGAATTTCGTGAGGCGCGCGCGGTGGTGGAAATTGCGGGCCCGGCGACTCTGGCCGATGCCGTGCGCGACGTGTTGACGTCCGGCGACGGGGTGGGCGAGCGCGCACGAGCGTGTGCCCAAGCGCGTCGCGGGGCCACGGCGCGCGCCGTGGAAACGATGCGTGCGCTCTATCGCGTGCCGCGGTACCGTCCGGCGATGCCGTGGTATGGGGCCGCGTGGCTGATCTCGCGGGTCTGGAAGTGGGAGGCCCATCGTCGGCAGGTGCGCGACTATGCCCGCCGCAGGAGGCTGCCGGTCCCCGTGATCAGCGTGGGCAATCTGACCATGGGCGGCACGGGGAAGACACCCTGTGTGCTGCGGCTGGCGGAATTGCTGCGCGAGCGCGGGCTGCAGCCCGGGATCTTGACGCGGGGCTACGGCCGGAAGTCGCCGGTGAAGGTGCTCGCGCTGCCGGCCGGGGCTGACGTGCGCCCGGAGGAGTCGGGCGACGAACCGCAGATCTTCCTGCGCTCAAGAGTCGCTCCCGTCGGCATCGGCTCGGACCGGTACCGTTCCGGTGGAATGCTGCACGAGAAGTTCGGCGTCCGCATGATGCTGCTCGACGACGGCTTCCAGCACGTGAAACTGGCGCGCGATTTCGATCTCGTGCTGATCGACGCGCTCAATCCGTTTGGAGGCGGCGGGGTGTTTCCGGTGGGCCGTTTGCGTGAGCCTGTGGCCGGCCTGGCGCGCGCCGACGCCATCGTGATCACGCGCAGCGAGGCCGGCGATCTGGCGCCGGCGATCGAGCGTGAAATCCGCCGCGTCAATCCCAATGCACCCATCTACCACGCGGGCATACGGCCCGAGCATTGGGTGGAGCATCGCACCGGGCGCACGATTGCGCTAGACGCATTCACGGTGGACGGCGCGGGCGTGTTTTGCGGGCTGGGCAATCCGCGCGGCTTTTACAGCACGCTGGAAGGGCTCGGGATTCAGTATGTGGATTGCGTGGAGTTCGAGGATCATCACCGCTACCGGCCGAACGAGCTGCGGCATATGGCGACACAGTTCCGTGCCAAAGGCGTCACGGCGTTGTTGACTACCGAGAAAGACGCCGTGAACCTCTGCGACGATTGCGAGAGCCTGATTGCTCCGCTGCCGTTGTACTGGCTGAAGATCGGAATGAGGATCGACGGCGAAGCGGAGTTGGTGGAAGCGCTGGCGGCGCTGGTCACGCGCGCGTGACACGTTACGGCATCGGCGTGGTCTTTACGGCCGTCCGAAGTTTCGCGATGCTGGCCTCGACGTCCTCCAGCTTGGAGGGAATGCCTGCCGACATCACTTTGGGTTCGCCGGTGGTGATCAGGACGTCATCTTCGATGCGCACTCCGATGCCTTTGTACTTCTCGAAGACGGGGCGTATGGCGTCGGCGAACTTCTGCATCTCGGGAGTCTTGGGAAGATTCTCGAGGGCGTCGGGTCGGAAGTAGAGTCCGGGTTCGACGGTCACCACCATGCCTGGCTGCAGTTCGCGGCCGCCGGGATCGTGCACGTTGAGCCCGATGCCGTGGCTGATCCCGTGGTTGAACCAGATCTTCATCTGCTCGTCGCTGGCAGCATCGGTAATCAGACCGAGTTTGAAGAGCCCTTTCTTGAAGACCTCGTTGGCGGCGCCCTGAATGGAATCGGCGTTGCCCGAAGGCGCGTGGCCCGGCTTCGCCATGGCGATGCCCGCCATTTGCGCATCGTAGACCAGGCGGTAGATCTCGGCCTGCTCCTTATTGAACTTGCCGCTGACGGGAATGGTGCGGGTCACGTCCACGCTGTACTGATCGAACTCGGCGGCATCGTCCATCAGGAGGAGGTCGCCGGCCTTCATGGTGTCGCGGTTGGATTCGTAATGCAGGGTTGTGGCGTTGTTGCCGGAGCCCACGATGCAGGGGTAGCCCCAGTGGCCATTGCGGCGCAGGAAGGTGAATTCGAATTGGGCCTGGATCTCGTATTCGGGCGTGTTGGGTACAGCCGCGGCGTAGGCGCGCTGGAAGGCTTCCGCGGTGATTTCGACGGCGTGCTGAAGGATCTCAATCTCGCGCTGCGATTTGACTCGGCGCAGTTCACCGAAGATCGAGGTGGCGTCCTTAAGCGTGACGCCCGCCCCGGTGGCTGCAAGCTTGCCGGCGAACTCCTGCTCGCGGCGGTATTCCACGGCGTTGGGCCGCGCCGGCAGCATCATGTAGAGCTGCAATTCCTGGCGGCCGGCGTCGGAGACCAGGTCTTTGAATTCGGTGGCCCACGAGGGGGCTGGCGCGGCTTCGGCGACCGGAGCGCCACGCCCGCCACGGCCTCCGCGTAACGCGCCCGCGGCGGGGTTCGCCAGGACGGCAGCAGCGCGAGGTACCAGCGTACTGAGGAAACCGTTGAGTTGCGAGGCATCGAAGACGTCGCGGATGCCCGATGTCTCGGTGGCTTCGGCCGCGGTGATCATGTGTCCGGTCCAGGTCTCCTGCGAAGGCACGGGACGTGGGATGAAGAGCATTTCGCGCAGTTTCCCGGCGCCGGGCGCGATCACCAGGGTGGCGCCGGGCTGGGTCAGGCCGGTGAGGTAGAAGAAGTTGTTCTCCTGGCGGAAAGGCCACTCGACATCGTTGGCGTAATTGCGCGCTTCGGCGGCGTAAAGGATCAGGAGGCCGTGGTTGCCGAGGCGTTCCATCATGGCCTTGCGGCGCGCCGCCATGTCGGACACGCGGTCGCGCTGCCACGAGGCAGGCGGGGGCGGGGCCACCTTCCAGATGCCGGTGTCGACGGCGAAGATCGTGCCGGCCAGGGCGAGCGAACAGAACAGGAGTTTTGGGAAACGCATGCGACCCTCCAAAAAAGCGGATCTTCCATTATAAGCGCGATGTCCGTAACCCTTGGGCGGGGTTAACCGCCTCCTCTTTACCTTTGCTATCCTCAATAATCACCAAAAGCCCTATGTACAAAACACTTCTTGTCGCACCACTCATTGTCCTGGCTCCCGTGCTGTCCCTCGCGCAGCAAACGGAGAAGGTTGACCTTAACGCCATACACCGCATCAAGGCGGAAGTCACCGGCCGTAACTCTAAGGTCATGGACCATATGTTCTACCTCACCGACGTGAATGGCCCGCGTCTCAACAATTCCAGGGGATATCGCGCGGCCGGCGACTGGGCCGTGAAACGCCTCAAGGAATACGGCCTGTCCAACGTCCACCTGGAGAAGTGGGGACCCTTCGCCAAAGGGTGGAACCTCGACCACTACTCGGGCCACATGCTGGAGCCGCAGTATCAGCCGATCATCGCGATGCCGGTGGCATGGACCAACGGCACGGGTGGCGTCGTGACCGGGAACCCGATCATGGTGACCCCGCAGACGCAGGCCGAACTCGATGCCTTCAAAGGTAAGCTGGCGGGCAAGATCGTAATGATTTCGCCCAAGCGCGATCTCGAGATGGTCACCACGGCCCTGGGTGTGCGTTATAACGAGAACGAGCTGACGGAGATACAGACCGCGCAGATCCAGCTACCGGGACTTTTCGGTCGCGGCGGACGCGGTGCCGCGGGTGCTGCCGGCGGACGCGGCGGCGCTGCCGCGGGCGGTATCACCCCCGCGGCAATTCAGACGTTCCTGAAGGCGGAGAAGCCCGCGCTGGTGATTCAGAATTCGGTGCGCGGCGATGGCGGTACGCTCTTCGGCGGCGGCGCGCAGAATCGCGAAGCCACCGACAATCTGCCGACGCTGGTGATGGCCACGGAACACTACAACCGCATCGTGCGCCTGATCGAGCACGAGATCCCCGTAAAACTACAGTTCGAGATCAAGACCAGCGTGGAAGAGGGCGATGCGTTCAACGTGATCGCGGAACTCCCCGGCACCACCAAGAAGGACGAAATCGTGATGGTGGGCGGGCACTTCGATAGCTGGCACTACGGCACGGGCGCCACCGACAACGCGGCGGGCAGCGCCATTGCGATGGAAGTAATGCGTGCGTTGAAGGCCACCGGAATGCCCATGGATCGCACCATTCGCCTGGGCCTGTGGGGCGGGGAAGAGGAAGGCTTGCTCGGTTCGCGCGCATATGTGAAGGAGCACTTCGCCGATCCCACCACCATGAAGCCGACCAGCGAGCACGAGAAACTGGCGGGCTACTGGAACATCGACAACGGCACCGGCAAGATCCGCGGAATCTACCTGCAGGGCAACGAAATGGTGCGGCCGATTTTCGAGAAGTGGCTGGAACCTTTCAAGGATCTGGGCGCCAACACGATCACCATCCGGAATACCGGAGGCACCGATCACCAGGCCTTCGACGGCGTGGGCCTGCCCGGCTTCCAGTTCATTCAGGACACCATGGATTACAACACACGCACGCATCACTCCAACATGGATACCTACGACCGGATTCAGGCCAGTGACATGCTGCAGATGACTACGATCGAAGCGTCGATGGTGTACCTGACGGCGGTGCGACCCGAGAAACTGCCTCGCAAACCGCTGCCCCCGCCGACTCCGGCGGGTGGACGCGGCGGGCGCGGCGGCGCCGGCGCTCCTGGCGGCAACTAACTTGTACGAGGGCGAGGTGGGCTTGGCGCCTACCTCGCCTGTTTTCTCTCGACCGACACCACTCCGTGATCCACCAGCACCCCGTCCCCCGGATTTAACTTCCCGTAAGCCTTTCCGTTCACTGTCAGCACGTCCGCTTTGATCCAGACATCCGCGTCCTTGCAGGGCATGAAGTGGTAGTCCGCGGTGCCGACCTGGTCGGGTGCGGGCACGCTGGTACGGTAGCAATCGGTGACCACGACGGTGTGTGTGCCGACGATGTTTTCGAGGCGTCCGAAGAGGACGTTGTTCTCTCTGGTGCACGCCATGGTGAAGAGGGCGAGCAGGGTAAAAACGATCTTCATGGTTGCGATCATAAATTACTTTTCACTGCAAAGTCAAGGGCCGATGTGTTATCCTTTTTATGAGTAACTTCACCATCTGAGAAAGGAGGCATATCGTTGATAGATCATCTGACTGATACAAACCGAGACTGCCTGCTTTCCAGCTCCCGCATTCTCTTCTAACTTCTGCAATCCCACTCAGTTTTTTTGTTTTTACTGTCCCGTCTTTGCGGGACCGTTTTTCTATTGGCAATCGTATGAATCTCGAAATCGTTCTCACTCCGCTCCAACAGGAGGCCGCTAACGGCCTTTTGGAGAGCCTCGCGGTGAGCCCGGTAGTAGTTCTCCAGGGTGTGGCGGGTACTGGGAAATCCACCATTCTGCAAGCTTTATGGCTCCTGGAGGGCGGGACGCTGCTGGGTGCGCAGCATATTCCCGGGATCCGGCAGTCGCATGGCCCGGCCGCCATCGAAGAGGCGTTCTTCCGCATGATAGAGGACGCGTTTCAGGAGTATGAGCTGGTGTTCGTGGACGATCTTACGCTGGTGACCAATGCGGCGCGCGGCGGTGGTCATGGCCGGGCGCATTTGCTTGACGTCGCGCTGACGTCGATCCTGGCGGAGGCTCGGGCGCTGGGGAAGCGTCTTTTGTTTGCGGCCGAGGACGAGGTCCCGTGGCCAATCCGGCGGCGGGCGGTAATTGTGCGTTTGGGTCCGGCGGAGTGATTGCGGAGAAGCAGACTCTAAAGTAAGATTA
>JBDTPR010000453.1:0-5739 GCA_039932635.1 Candidatus Solibacter sp. | reverse complement strand
GATTACCGATGGCAAACCGAGTTGCCTGACGCTGGAAGATGGCCGCGTCTACAAGAATGCCTTCGGTCTCGATCCGCTGGTCATCAGCAAGACGCTCGAAGAAGTCAATCGCTGCCGCAAGCAGGGCATCCTGATAAACACCTTCATGCTGGCCAGCGATTACGGCCTTGTGCAATTCGTCCAGAAGGTCACCGAAATCTGCAAGGGCAAAGCCTACTTCACGACGCCCTACACATTAGGCCAATACCTCCTGATGGACTACATGAATCGCAAAACCAAAACCATCCAGTAGAAGGGGCGGATTGCCCGCCCCTCTCACTTCTTAACCTACGAACGGAGGCACGTCAACCCACGCGTGCTTCTCATTGCTCTCCATCTCGCTCTGCAGAATCGTCAACTGCCGCAAGCCATCCACGAACTGCGGATACTCCGGCGTCATATTCGGATCCCCAATCGATTGGTAGAACCGGCGGAACACCTGCTTGAAGGTATCGTCATACCCTTCACTGTGTCCGCCCGGCAGGTCGGCGAAGCTCTTCGCCCCCGGCTTCAACAACGACGGATCCTTGATGATGATCTGATTGCTCGAATTCCGGTTCCCAATCCACAGCTCGTCCGGACGCTCCTGGTTCCAGCGCACACCGCTCTTCGTGCCGTACACCTCGATCTCCAGGCGATTCTTGCAGCCCGCGTTCACCTGGCTCGCCGTGTACGCGCCATGCGCGCCGTTGCCCATGCGGAACACCACCGCGCCCATATCCTCGGTATCGATCGCCGTCTCAGTGTAGTCGTCCGGCGACAGCGTCTTCCCGGCAAACGTTTCGATCGGTCCCTTGGGCTGCTTGCGCGTCTTGTGGAAGGTTGCCATATCGCAGCACACACTGGCGATGCGCTGCCCGGTGATGTGCTCCGCCATATCGCACCAGTGCGAGCCGATATCGGCCAGGCACCGCGATTTGCCGTTGAACTTGCTATCCAGCCGCCAATTCCAATCCGTGTCGTAGAGCAGCCAGTCCTGCGAGTAGGTACCCTGCAGCACCATCACTTCGCCGAGATCGCCATCCTCGATCATCCGGCGCATGTGCTGCACCATCGGGTAATAGCGCAGATTGTGCGACGTGCAGTTGCGCAGTTTCTTTTCCTTCGCGATATTGACCAGTTCCTGCGCCTGCTCGATGCTGGTGGCCAGCGGCTTCTCGCAAATCACGTGTTTGCCCGCCAGCAGCGCGTCCTTCGCCATCGGGAAGTGCAGTGCATTGGGGGTGCAGATGTGTACGGCATCGACGGCCGGATCTTCCAGAATGCGGTGGTAGTCCGCTTCGGTTCGCGATACTCCAAATTCCGCCGCGAGCTGATTGGCTTTCTCTATCTGAGGTTCGCCGATGGCGTAAATCTCCACGTAGCCCAGGCGGCGAATTGCTTCCAGGTGAACGCGGCCGACGAAGCCCGTTCCGAACAACGCTGTTTTAAATTTCTGCATGAGTCCTCTTTAGCAAGCGCGCAAATGTACGAACGTATAATCTATCGCAAAAAGCTGGTAAATTGGTATCACATCTCCATGGTGGTACGGATCCGTTTCGGGAAGAGTACGAAACTAGGCAGGAAGCGACAAAAAGACAAGCGCTTGGCTCTCGTGCTGGCAGCATTGCTCCCGCCGTCCGCGCTGGCCGCCGCTATTCTCGCCATCTGGCGTGTCGCGGCAGATCTCAACTGGACCAACAGTTTCGCGATATCTTCCGGCATTTTCTCTCACTGGCAGGTCTGGCTCGCCGCCGCCGTCGCGCTGCAAGCCTGCGCCCGTGCGCTCACCCGCTACGGCAAGAGCAGCGACCCCGCGGCCAGTTAATCCCCGCACACTGCGAACCCGTACTTTTCGGGAACCTTCTTGCGCGTCTGATATTCTAAAACCTAGAGACCCGCCATGGCACAGCCTCGCTTTACCTACCGGCGATCGTTCTTCAGCGGATACTTCACCACAGGCGTGAAGTGGCTGCTGATCATCAACACAGCAGTCTTCCTCCTTTGGGCAATCGGTGGCGCCGCCGTGCAGAGCCACCTGCTCACCCTGTTCGCGCTCACTCCGGAGCTGACCATCCGCAATTTCATGGTGTGGCAGCTCTTCACCTACCTCTTCTTGCACGGCGGAACCTGGCACCTCATCTTCAACATGTTGACGTTGTGGATGTTCGGTTCCCCCCTGGAAACCGATTGGGGCACCCGCCGCTTCCTGAAGTACTACTTCATCTGCGGCATCGGCGCCGGACTCTTCGATCTCGCCCTGAACGTGGCCTTCGGACATTGGAACAGCACTACCATCGGAGCCTCAGGCGCCATCTACGGCCTCCTGGTAGGCTTTGGAGTCTGCTATCCCGAGCAGACCGTGCTGATGAGCTTCCTGTTCCCCATCAAAGCCAAGTACATGGTGATGATCTATGCGGCCATCGAACTCGTCATGTCGCTGGGCGTCAACAGCGGAGTCAGCAACATCGCGCACCTCGGCGGCATGGTGGTAGGCTTCGTCTACCTGAAATCGCGTCTTCCCCACCTGCGCATACCCATACCGGACTGGCAGGGAGCCTACCGCCAGTGGAAGCTAAAGCGAGCCAAGAAAAAGTTCCAGGTCTACATGAAGAAGCACGACCGAGGTCCGTTCGTAAACTGACCTTCGCGTCCATCCCACCACATCGGCTTTAGGCGGTGCATCCCAGCGTTCGGGACTAGCGACGTAAAGGGCGAGGTGTGGCCGGGCATGCCCAAAAAGATTAAAATGATCGCCATGCCACAAGCTCAGTTATCATCAGGCCGGCGCGCCGAACTGCTCGTTGCCTTGAAGGCCCGTTTTGAGAAAAATGCCAACCGCCATAAAGGTCTTCACTGGGAGCAAGTGCAATCCAAACTCGAGATCAATGCGACCAAACTGTGGTCGCTCAATGAAATGGAAAACAGCGGAGGGGAACCGGACGTAATTGGCCAAGATCGTAAGACAGGCGAGTACGTCTTTTGCGATTGTGCCGCGGAGAGCCCGAAAGGCCGCAGAAGTCTCTGTTACGACCGCGAAGCGTTGGATTCCAGGAAAGAAAACAAGCCAGCGGGCGCCGCAGTTGAAATGGCAACTGCCATGGGCATTGAACTTCTAACCGAAGAAGAGTATCGGGACTTGCAAAAACTCGGCAACTTCGACACCAAAACCTCAAGCTGGGTGAGAACCCCATCGAACATCAGAAAACTCGGAGGAGCAATCTTCTGCGATCGCCGCTACGACACAGTCTTCGTCTACCACAACGGCGCCGAATCCTATTACGCGGCAAGGGCGTTCCGAGGCGCCTTAAGGGTCTGACTTCTCTCCGTGTTCTTCTCTGCGCTTTATCTCTGCGCTTATCTCTGCGTCTCTGCGGTGAACTCATGCTTGAATGGCGACAGGCCTCGCACCAGAGCTACTTGGTAGCAGCAACATTCATCACGGCGTGCCACAAAAACTGCACCAGTCCATACAACGAGTCCTCGCTCAACCGTTCCACATCGCTATGCCAGCCGTGCTCCGCGAACTCCGCCTCGTCGAAGCGCGGACCAATGCCGTAGGCCTGCACGCCCTTAGCGCGTAACTGGGCGAGATCGGTGGCGCCCGTGACCATGCCGGGAACCGTGATCGCATTCGGGTAGAGGCGGCGTTGCGCCGCTTCCAGCGCTCGAAACATCTCCGTGTCCAGCCGGCTGGGCGGCGCCGCGGGCCGGCCCCCGGCGCTGGGCACAACCTTTACCGCCGGATCGCCAATGACCCGGCTCATCTCGGCGAAGAACGCCGTCATGTCTTCATCGGGCAGCGCGCGGATATCCAGCATGGCTTCGGCCTGCGAAGGGATCACATTCTGGCGGAACCCTGCGGTCAGAATCGTCGGCGAGATCGACGTGCGCAATACCGAGTACTTGCCCAAATCGTGGTCGGCGAAATAATTCTGAATGGCGGCGGTCTTTTGCGGATCGACCAGCCCGTTGTAACGCGCCGCCTCGTCGGGCGGACTGATGGTCGCCAGCCGCTCGAAGAACGTACGCGTGACATCGTTCAACCGCATCGGCGGCTCCCAGTTGGCCACCCTGCTCACCGCCGTCGAGAGATGCACGATGGCATTGTCGCGCCGGGGCCTCGAACCGTGGCCCGAAGTGCCCGTGGCGACCAGCTTCGCGCGGCGCGGCACCTTCTCCGTAGCCGCGATCTCCACGAAGCGCACCCGGCCGTTCTCAGAGTGCACGAAGCCGCCCTCAGCCAGCGCATATTCGGCTTCGATGTCGGGCCAATGTTGCTTGATCAGATAATCGATGCCCACGCTCACCGGTCCGCTGGAACTCTCCTCGCTTGCCTCCGCCACATAAATTACATCGCGGTCCAGCGGAACGCGAAGGCGCTTAAGCTGCAGCATCAGCATCAAGCCGGCGGCGACAATGTCCTTGTTGTCCGTGGTGCCGCGTCCCCAGATGAAACCGTCCTTGCGCACGGCGCCGAAGGGATCCACCGGCCACATTTCGGGTTGCACGCCGACCGTGTCGGTGTGGCCCAGAATCAGAATGGGTTTCTTACTTCCGTTGCCCTTCAAACGGGCCACCAGGTTCGCGCGGCCTGGTTCCAGCGCGAAGACCTGATACGCGATCCCCTCGCGATCCAGAACGCCCTTCAGGTAATTGACCACCGCGGTTTCATTGCCCGGCGGATTGCTGGTATTGATCCGGACCACCGACTGGTAGTGCAGCAGCGTCTCCGCCTTCGCCTTCTCCCAATCCACCACGGGTTCGGCCGCGTGCGCCGCAAGGGCGAGAAGGGCGCCAATCAGAGCCGCGACCCTAAGGGAGCGTTTTTCCATGGGGATCATATTAGCAGGTCACTGACGCGGGCTTTTCACCGCGCTCTTCTTCACCACAGTCTTCTTCGCCGCGCTCTTCTTCGAAGCGATCAGTCGATACGATTCGCGAATCAGCGAGCCTAACTGCGCATCGTCGACGCCTGACACCTCCACGCCCACCCAGCCCGCCACGCCAACGTACGGCGGCCGGAAATAGACCAGCGGATCCTCCTCGATCAATGCTGCCTGCACCCCGGGGCCGGCCGGTAACCACACGGCGACATGAGCGTCGCCGTGGTGGTTGTCCGCGAAGGTGGCAAATACACGCGCCGGCGTGAAGAACGTCGGCGCGCCATGCGAGAGCTTCTCCACCGCATTCGGAAGCGACAGGCAAATGCCGCGCACGCGTGCAAGCTGCGTCCCGTCATCCCGTTTGGACGCCGGAGCCGCTATCGGTCTATCGAGCTTCTTAGCCATGGGACCACCCTGTTACAACTTGGTTGGCATGATCTGCATTTCGGGCACGGCGACGTGTGCCGGCAGCTTGGCCACAGCCAGAATGGCTTCCGCCACGTCTCCGGGTTGCAGCGCTTTCGCCAGGGTCTCGGCCGAAGGCTTCACCGGGCGATTCTCCAGGATCTCCGTATCCACCAGCCCCGGGCAGATCGCGCATGTGCGGATTCCGTTCTCCCTTTCCTCCACGCGAATGGCGTGCGCCATGCCGATGATGCCGCGCTTCGCCGCCTGATAGGCCGCGCCCGACACATCGGGCACCAGGCCGGAGATGGATGCCACATAAATCAGGTGACCGGCGCCGCGCTGCCGCATGCCCGGCAGCACCGCCTGCGTCGCGTAATATGCGCCATTCAGGTTGACCGTCACCATGTGGTCCCAACGCGGAGGCGTG
>JBDTPR010000452.1:0-5761 GCA_039932635.1 Candidatus Solibacter sp. | reverse complement strand
GGGTGCTCCGATCGATCTCGCGTTGAACAATTTCAGCACCCGCGTGCCGCTGCTCGACGTTCGCTTCTTCACCTCGAGCGTCATGCTGCAGAAGCAGACGGGCGGTAACCTCAGCGAAATTCTGTCGCGCCTGGCGTACGTAATCCGCGAGCGCTTCCGCCTGAAGGGACAGGTCAAGGCGGCCAGCGCCCACGGACGCATGACCGCCACCATTCTGACCATGTTGCCGGTCTGCACCATGCTCGCACTGTTGTTTGTGGCGCCCGGTTACTTGCAGGGGATGGCCGAAGATGCGGACGGCAAGTATCTGATCGGCGGGGCTATCGTGGCGCAGATACTGGGCAATTTCTTTATTAAGAAGATCATCAACATCAAAGTCTGACGGGCAAGAATATGGAAAATCCGCTTTTATTTGCGATCGCCGCGTTCCTCATGCTGATGGTGTTGATCAGCTGGGTGGGCTACCGGCTGATTTACAAGCCCGGGAAATTTTTCATGCGGCAGTTGGGGCGCCCGGTGATCACCGGCGGCTCGCAGGTGGTGGGCGACCCCGAAGTTGAATCCAGCGGCATGGTTAGCTTCCTCCAAGGACTGGGCTCGAAGGTGCCGTCCTCGGAATCCGAAGTCGCCAACCTAAAGGCCGACATGATCCGTGCGGGCTACCGCTCGGAGAATGCCCTCGCGGTGTTTTACGGCGTGCGCATTATGGTCACGCTCTCGATGCTGGTGCTGTGCGTCATGATGGAATCGAAAATGCCTCCGACGCCGGTCATGAAACTGGGGCTGATGGCCTCGGGCATCGGCGCGGGTTGGGTGCTGCCGCGATTTTTTCTGGAAAAGAAGGTGACCAAGCGGCAGGAAACACTGCGTCTGTCACTGCCGGACGCGCTGGATCTGATGGTGGTCTCCATTGAAGCGGGCCTGGGGTTGGATCAGGCGATCCAACACGTGGCGCGCGAACTGCATCCGAGCCATCCCGATTTAAGCGATGAGATGTCGCTGGTGACTTTGGAAATGCGGCACGGCAAGCGGCGCAGTGAAGCGCTGCGCAATTTCGCCGAGCGTACGGGAGAAGCGGAGTTCCGCAAGCTGGTAGCGATCCTGATTCAGAACGATCGCTTCGGCACCAGCATGGGCGAGAGCCTGCGTACGCACTCGGACTTCCTGCGAGTGCGCCGCCGCCAGGACGCCGAAGAGCGTGCCGGCAAGGTCGGCGTCAAACTCGTCTTCCCGATTTTCTTTTTCATTTTGCCGTCCATGCTGGTTGTGGCGGCAGGTCCGGGTATCCTACAGATCTTCAAATATCTCTTCCCAATGATGAAGTCGATGGGTACTCAATAGACGCAGCTGAACTATTTTCACTTTAAGGAGCGCAAACACGATGGATCAAGTAATGCAGGCTGGTATCTGGATCGCGGCGGGAGGTCTCATGATGATCTTCCTCAAGCGGCGCCGTTCTCGCAAGAGCGCACGGTAACCGAAACTCAAGGGATTCATTCACGAAAGGAGCAATGAAATGGAATTTGCCATGCAGGGAGCGATCTGGCTGGGCGCGGGCGTGACGTTGGTTATCCTTCTCTCTCGCCGCAGGCGCCGCCGCGTCGTCGGATAACTTTCCGCTGATGGACAGTCCATGTCAATTCAACTGGTCGTGAGCAAACAGAATCGGGATGGCGGTTGGCCATACGTCCAGGGAAGTTCCCGGACGGAACCAACGGTCTACGCCATCCTGGCTCTTTTGGCCTCGAACGAGTTGGAAACAGCGCAGCGGGGCATTGCCTGGCTGCGCGCGGCACAACTGCCGGACGGAGGCTGGCCTCCACAAGCTGAGTTTGACGAGAGTACCTGGGTAACGGCGCTGGTAGCCTTGATCCCGGTAGAGCACTTGGGAGCACCGGCTCACGCCAGGGCAATTCGCTGGCTGGTGGGCACGGTGGGAGAGGAATCCACGGCCACATACCGTGTGCGCCAGTGGTTGTTAGGCGGTACCCAATCTCCCGAGCACGAATTTCCGGGCTGGCCCTGGATTCCAGGCGCGGCTGCCTGGGTGGGACCCACCTCGCTGGCAATCGTGGCCCTGGAAAAGGAATTGGCGCGTCGTCCGACCGATGCAGTACGCCGGCGGATCGAAGAGGGGCATCGCTTCCTCATGCGCCGCATGTGCCTGAACGGAGGTTGGAATCACGGGTCGGTGCGCGCGCTGGGGTATGAATCGTCGCCTTACCCGGAGACCACGGGGATGGCGCTGACCGCGTTGCGCGGAGTCCGCGGAAGAGGCATCGACCAGTCGCTGGATGTGGCCGTCCGCTTCCTGGGAGAGTGTCGTTCGGCGGATGCGATGAACTGGCTGCGTGTGGGCTTGCTGGCCCACGGACGCTTGCCCGAAGGCTACAGTCCGTCGCCGTTGGTCTGCCGCACGCTGCCCGAGGCGTCGTTGGACATGCTGGTGGCAGGGTCGTCCCACCGCGGCGCGAACTACTTCTGGGGATAAGATGGCAGGTCTGACACGACGCGAATTGCTGACCGCGACCGCGGGTACCGCCTTGCTGGCGGGATGCGGCGCGGAGGTGCGCAAACCGGCGCCTGCTGCGCGCGTGTCGATCGTCAAGGCCCCGGCCTACGACCAGAGCGTTTACGACAGGATGCGGCGACTGCTGTCCGAACACCTGGGCGACGTGAAGGGGCGCAATATTCTGCTCAAGCCCAATCTGGTGGAATTCGAGCCCCAGAGCAGTATCAATACCCATCCCATGCTGGTGCACGCGGCGTACGAGGCGTTTCGCGCCATGGGCGCGGCCAGCGTGCGGATTGCCGAAGGGCCGGGCCATCGCCGCAATACGCTGGACCTGGCGGAGGCCGCGGGCTACTTCAAGACCGTGCCGGATTTCGAAAACTCCTTCGTGGATCTGAATCTGGACGAGGTCACGCACGTCAAGCCCGCCGTACAGTTCTCCCGCATCAAGAAGCTCTACCTGCCGAATTCCGCGCTGGGTGCGGACCTGCTGGTGTCGATGGCGAAGATGAAGACGCACCACTGGGTGGGTGCCACGCTCTCCATGAAGAATCTGTTCGGCGTGGTGCCCAGTGGCATCTACGGCTGGCCGAAGAACGTGCTGCACTGGGCGGGGATCGACGAATCCATCGCCGACCTGCATGCCGCCTTCCCGCACCACTTCGCAATTGTCGACGGCATTGTCGGCATGGAGGGCAACGGCCCGATTCAAGGTACGCCGAAACCCGCGGGAATCCTGGTGGCGGGGAGCGATCCCGTGGCGGTGGACGCGACCTGCTGCCGGATCATGAAGATCGACCCGATGCAGGTGCGCTATCTGCAACTGGCGATGCAGCGCAGTCCGGTGGCGCAGCTCGCCGAGGCAAACATTGTGCAGACCGGCGAAGCCATCGCGAGCGTGGCCACCCCGTTCGAGCTGCTTCCGCTCTTCCAGAAGCTGCGGCTGGGGACAGCGTAGATGACGCCGGAGAAGAGCGTTGTGGGGCAGGCTTCAGCCTGCGCACCGACTTCAGTCGGTGCAGGGCGAGCTTCGCTCGCCGCGCTCCCTGACGGTCGCGGCTCTGATTGGGGCTCGCGTGCTGCCGCAGGCCGGAGCCTGCCGCTTGCCGGTCTGATGCGGAGATTGCGGCCTTCATGGATGCTGTTCATCATGGCCTGGATGATCGGGACCCTGCAAATGATCCATCCGGTCGGTTGGGGCTTCGGGCGCGGGTTCGAGATGTCATCCATCGCGAAGAGTCTGGCCGCCGACGGGACGTATGCGGATCCCTTCGCGCCCTTCAAAACGGGGCCGACTGCAGTAGTGCCGCCTCTCTATCCTCTGGCGATGGGCGCAGTCTACAAGCTCGCGCCCGGTCCGGCCGGGGGAGTCGTGCTGACGGTGGGGAATATTCTGTCGAATGCCGCAATTGCGGCCCTGCTGCCATGGCTCGCGGTAGTGCTGTGCGGGCAGGCGGCGCCCGGAATTTTCGCGGGGCTGCTCTGGCTGGGAGTCATGCGGTTAATGCCGCAATGGGATACGAGTTTCACACTGACGGCGCTGATTTTGTTCGTGGGGCTGACCGCTCGCGGTGGTAGATCGTGGCGCTGGGCGCTGGCTTCGGGCGTGGCTGCCGGTGGGATCACGCTGGCGAATCCGGCGGCGGTCCTGATCCTGGGGCTGTGGATGATGTACCTGCTGTGGGATCGCGTTTCGTGGAGTACGGCTTTCCAGCTGTTGACCATTTTCGGGGTTGCGGTGTTGGCCGTGAATACCCCGTGGCTGGTGCGGAATTACCGGATCTGGCATGCGCTCGTGGTCCGCTCCAATTTCGGCATGACTCTCTACGCGTCCAACATCGATTGCGCGGAATCCACACTACAGAAAGCCCAAAAGAGCGGGTGCTACGATGCGGCGTTTCCCGTGGATAGCGCCAACGAAGTGGCATGGATGCAGCAATTGGGGGAAGTGAAATACGATCGCGAGCGTGGCGCGCGCGCCATGCAGTGGATACGCTCCCATCCCCGGCGCTTCGCCGAATTGACGGCATCGCGCGCGCTGGAATACTGGTTTCCGCCGGTAGAGGCTCCGGCGCACACCTTCTACGCGATTTGGCTCGTCACGCTGCTCTCCCTACCCGGACTGGTGTTGATGGCCCGCGACGGACTGCGTTCGGTGTGGGTCATGTCCGCGATCTGCGCGGTGTACCCGCTGATGTATTACGTGGTTGTGTCTCTAAGCCGCTACCGGTATCCGATTATCTGGACTTCGCTGATACCCGCCGGATATTTCCTGTGGGTAGTGTCCACGCGGATCAGCCGACCTGGCCTTAGCCGACCTGATTCGGCGCGGCAAGCATAACCATCAAATTCCACACCACAAGGCCGCCGTACCAGTACGATGCCCACTTGATCACATGGGGCTTGTTCACCTTGATGCAGAGAGCGCCGATACCCAATGCCAGAAGCTTGGACGCAATCACACCTGCCGCGGGCCCGGCGTGCATGAGCAGACGCACGAACGGGCTGGCTTCTGCCGCGCCCACCCGGAAGCCGAGCAGCGTGGTCAACAGGTCCAGCAGTTGAAGGTATATGAAGACTTGGTAGATTCCCATTAAAAAGTTCCTACTAACTTATCGGCATCTTCCTGAAAACAGTTTAGCCTTCAACCTAAAAAAAATATTCTCGATTTTGTACTGCCTGTACTGGAGTAGGCCTCTGGAACTAGTACAAAACACCGGATTTAAAACTTTGATCAAATTATTTGAATGTTCGCGTGACGGTTCCGTGAGCAAAGGCGCCAATTTCGGTCTGCTAAATTGGTGGCAATGGCATCTTCGGAGATGATCCCGTTTCTGCTCCTGGAAGCGAGCGGACGGCGGTTTCCCCTGGCACCGGGTTCATCTTGGGCAATCGGCAGGGGCGACGGCTGCACGGTGATGCTGGACAGCCGGTCGGTATCGCGCCTGCACGCGTTGATTCAGCGCCGCGAGACGGGCGATCTCTCGCTGGTGGACCTGGGGAGCCGTAACGGATCCTTCGTCAACGGTAAGCGGGTGAGTTTTCCGGTGACGATGCAGGATTCGGACAACCTGGTTTTCGGAGACCAGCAACTACTGTTCCGCAATCCCGAGCGCAGTCCCTCGGTGCTGTCGGCGTCCGAGCCGACGCGACGCGGCATCGCGATGATGACCATGCGCGCCCGCTCCCCACGGGAGACGGCTCACGCCGAGGGGGTGTGGGGTCATTTTTCACCTGATCTTGGCATCG
>JBDTPR010000451.1:0-5763 GCA_039932635.1 Candidatus Solibacter sp. | reverse complement strand
ACGTCGGAGGTGCCGCTGCTGCTGTTCACGTATCTGAATCCGGTGCTGGCGTATGGGTTGGAGCGGCTTGCGACGGATGCGGCGGCGGCGGGAATCGATGGCTGCCTGCTGATCGATGCATCGGTGGAAGAGGCCGAGACGTATGTGAGCGCGATGCACCGGCACGGGCTCGACACGGTGTTTTTGGGGGCGCCGACGAGCACTGCGCGGCGGCTGAAACTGGTGGCGCAATATTCGACCGGCTTCGTTTACCTGGTGTCGCGGGCGGGCGTGACGGGCGTGCAGGATTCGCTTTCGTCGAGCGTGGCGCCGCTGATTGAAGCGGTGCGTGCGGCGACCGATTTACCGCTGGCGGTAGGCTTCGGAGTTTCGCGTCCCGATCATGTGGGCGAACTCGGACGCATGGTGGAAGGCGTGGTGGTGGGGAGCGCGTTCGTGAGGCTGATCGAGCAGAACGCCAACGATCCAGCGCTGGAAGCTAAACTGGAGGACTTCACCAGAGAACTCAAAGGCGGATTCGGCGCATGACCGAAGAAGAAGCACGCGCAAGACTCGATGAGTACCGCGTCATGATCGACGATGTCGACCGTCGGATTGTGGCGCTGCTGAATGAGCGTACGGCGGTAGTGGAGAATATCGGGCGGGTGAAGCGCGAGGCGAAGCTGCCGGTGTACGAGCCCAAGCGCGAGGACCAGGTGTTCGCGAATATCTCGAGCGCCAATCACGGTCCGCTGACCAACCATTCCGTGCGCGGAATTTTCGAGCGCATCATAGATGAGATGCGTTCCATACAACGTCAACGCATGATTCAAACGCCTCCCGAGGAACCGAAATGCTAGTAGTCATGCAGCAAGGCGCCACCGAGGAACAGATTGAGCACGTGATCGACCGACTGGTGGATCTGGGCTTCGACGTGCACCGTTCGACGGGGCAGATTCATACCGTGCTGGGCGGCGTGGGCGGCAAGTACGATTTCGACCTGGCGGTGTTCCAGGTGATGGAAGGCGTGAAGGAGGCGCACCGCATCGTGTCGCCGTATAAGCTGGCGAGCCGCAATTTCCGGCCGCAGGGTACGGTGGTGCAGATCGGGGGCGTGGCCATCGGCGGCGATGCCGTGGTGGTGATGGCGGGGCCGTGCAGCCTGGAGAATCGCGAGCAGATCGAGCAGTGCGCGGAGTTGGCGGCGCAGACCGGGGCGCGCGTGATCCGCGGTGGCGCGTTCAAGCCTTCGAGTTCGCCGTACGAGTTTCAAGGGCTGGGCGCGGCGGGCTTGAAGATGCTGCGCGAGGCCGCCGATCATCATGGATTGCTGGTGGTCAGCGAGATCATGGATCAGACGCAGATCCCGCTGCTCAGCGAATTCGCGGACATCATTCAGGTGGGCGCGCGCAATATGCAGAATTTCAATCTGCTGCGCGAACTGGGCAAGCAGCCGAAGCCGGTGCTCTTGAAGCGCGGGATCGCGGCGAGTATCGAAGAATTGCTGCTCTCGGCGGAACACATTCTGGCGGGCGGCAATTACAACGTGATTCTGTGCGAGCGCGGCATACGGACATTTGAAACGTACACGCGGAATACGCTGGATCTCTCGGCGATCCCGGTGCTGAAGAAGCTCTCGCATCTGCCGGTGGTGGTGGACCCGTCGCATGGCACGGGACGGCGCGACATTGTGGCGCCGATGGCGAAGGCTGCGTTGGCGGCGGGCGCGGATGGGTTGTTGATCGAAGTGCATCCCGATCCGGATCGCGCATTGAGCGATGGGGCGCAATCTTTGCGGCCGGAGCAGTTCACGGAATTGATGCAGCAATTGCAGACGATCGCAGTGGCGGTTAACCGGACTTTGTGAGCATGGAAAACGTAGTCATCATCGGCACCGGACTGATCGGCTCGTCGTTCGGGCTGGCGCTGCGCAAGGCGGGATATCGGGGCACGATCACCGGCGTGAGTTCGGCGCGCGCGATTGCGGACGCTATCGCGGCGGGCGCGATTGATGGCGCTGCGACGCTGGAAGAGGCGGTGCCCCGGGCGGACCTGATGTTCCTCTCGCAGACGATTGGGCGGATTCTGGATACGGTGCGCCATCTGGATGGACTGCTCAAGCCGGGTGCGCTGGTGACGGATGCGGGTAGCACGAAGTGCTCGATCGTGGATCTGGCGCGCGAACAGATTACGCGTGGGCAGTTCCTGGGCGGACATCCGATGGCGGGCAAGGAGACGCGCGGCGCGTCGTCGGCGGATGCGGAGTTGTTCCGCGGACGTACGTGGATTCTCACGCCCGATGAGGACGCGGAATTGCGCACCCCTGCGGCCACGGAGTTCCGCGGATGGCTGGATAAAATTGGCGCGCGCGTGCTGGTGCTGGATGCGGACGAGCACGATCGCGTGGTGTCGTTGACATCGCACCTGGCGCAGTTGGCATCGACGGCGCTGGCGTCAACGGTGTCGGAGAAACTGGGAGCGGCGCCGCGGTTGCAGGCGGCGGGACCGGGACTCGAAGACATGACGCGCCTGGCAATGGGGTCTTACGAGATTTGGCGCGACATACTGGCGACCAACAGTGATCATATTGAGAAGGCGCTGAGTTTCTATATACAGGAACTGGAGCACATGCGGGAGAATCTGCGAACGCGGCAGCTTCAGGAGGAATTCGAGCGCGCGGCCGCGCTCGCCAGACAGCTTCGGCAGAGATAAGAAGTCGGTTTTTAGTAGGGCCCCGAGAGTCCGGGCATCGCCCGGATGGACAAGGCAATAGCCTTATCCCACTCATTAGCAAATTAGGATACACTACCCATGAGGCTTGCAGGCAATGCAGCTTCGCTCGCGGACACTGAGTCCGCAGGCGAACCCCCAGCGCGATCGGCGCGCTGGACCAAACGGTCCAGCACTCCCAACGTTGGGTTTAAGGATTCAATAATGGAACAGAAACTGAAGATCGCCGTCTTCATCGATTTCGACAATATCGAGATCGGCGTCAAGAGCACCCTACATCGCGAATTCGATGTGGCGGCAGTGCTTGACGCACTCAAGGAACGCGGCGAAATTGTCACCAAGTTTGCCTACGCAAACTGGGGCAGGCAGGAATCTGCTACACGCGCGCTTAGCGAGCACGCCGTGCAGATGGTTCAGCGTGACCCCTCCCCGCGCGGCGACAAGAATGGCGCCGACATCAACCTGGCACTCGATGCACTCGAGATGGCCTTCACACACGATCACATCAACGCCTACGCGATCGTAAGCGGCGACAGTGATTTCATCGCGCTGGTCAACAAACTGAAGCAGTACGATAAGCGCATTTTCGTAGTGGGCGGCCGGGCCTTCACCAGCACCATTCTGCAAAAGAACTGTCACGAATTCGTGGCCTATGAGAGCGTGATGGACGACCGTCCGCGCGGCTCTTCAAGCCATCAGAAGCAGGAATCGCACCGCGAGCACGATCGGCAGGAGAAGCCGCCGCAGCAGCAGCAGGATAAGCCGCAGCAACAGGCTCCGCCGCCGCCGCAACAGCAGCAACAATCGCAGCAGCAGCGACAGCAGCACAAGCGCGTCAATCTGGATCTGGCGCAGGCGATGCCGCTGGTTGAGCGCGCGCTGGGCGTTCTGGAACGGCGCGAAGTGCGGCCGCAGCTCGGCTTGCTGAAGAGCACGATGCTGCAGTTGGATTCGACCTTCAACGAGAAGGCCTACGGGGCGAACTCGTTCACCGATTTCGTGGAGCGTTTGCAGAAGGCCGATTACGTGGAAGTCACGGGCGGCGAAGGCCGGTACATGATCCGCTTGAAGGGCGGTTCGGCTCCGGAGAAGCCCGGGTCGAAGCCCGAGGAAGCGATTCCGCTGCTGCGCGACATTCTGGAGATCCACCGTTTCGATGTGGATTCCGGTTCGACGGCGGACGAATTGTTCGAATGGGTAAAGCAGGAGCGTCCGAATTTCGAGCCGAAGGAATACGGCTTCCAGGAATTCAGCGAGCTGCTCAACTTTGCGCAGGATAAGGGCCTGGTGCGGAATCAGGTGGACGAAGAACGCGGCCTGATTGTGTTCCTGGGCGCGGAATTCCATCCTCCGGCTCCCCCGCCGCAGCCCGAGGAAGTCATGCAGGCTGAGGACGAGGAGATCGACGAGCCGCAGCCCCTGGTGCCGGGACAGCCCACCGCGACCGGGGAAATCCCGATTCCCGAGGCGCCTCCCAAGGTGCAGCGCCGTCCGCGGGCTCCGCGCAAGACTCTGCCGCCGGGTAGCGAGGGACAGAAGAAGCGTCCTACGCGTCCTCGGAAGAAGACCACGTAGGGTTCAGGCTTAAATCGTTAGATTGGAAATCAGGGTGGGGCTTCGGCTCCGCCCTTTTTGCATTGTTGGGGGGAGCCAGGGGAACTGCTGGGAGGAATCTTCCAGAAGCTACTGCTTCTGGAAACGGCCCCAACGGCGGCCGCGGCGACCGTGAGTGGCAGTGTGATAAAACGCCAGAACTACTAACACGAGTAAAACGACTACAAAAAGATCTTTCATTGTGGTCAACGGACTACCTCTCTATTTTACCGCCCGTTTGTTACGGTACGGTTAAATTTGAGCCCCGAGTTGAGGAATTCGATGAAAGGCACCATGGCGCGTAAGTGCTTGACAATTTCGGTATTTAGCGCTGGGGTAGTGACGATATCGGGCGGATACGTCCTGTAGAGGTAGCACTGCTTGAGGCGAAGCAGATCGGCCGCCGGGTGGTCGCTGGGGAAGCCTTTGGGGGTACGCGTGAGGCACTCGCCCTGAACGTCTCCGAGAAGTTGCTTGAGGGGGCGGGCGGCGGTGATCTTGCGGAACTCCGCGTGGCGTTCGGCGAAGCAGGTGCGTAGGGCGGCCAGGGTATCTTTGTCGGGCTGGTACAGGCCGCCTCCGATGGCGAATTCCTTGTGGGAGACGGCGAAGTAGAAACCCGCGCTGCATTTCACGCCACGTCGGTGCATGGAGGCGGCGATGTGGTCCTTATAGGGCGTCTTGTCGTTGCTGAAGCGGGTGTCGCGGTAGATGCGGTAGATGGCCTTGTCGGGGTCGTTGACGTAGTCGGGTGCAAAGCGCTGAAGAGAGCCGTTGACGGCGGCAACGAGTTCGCGCATCGGCTGCTTCAACTGGTCGTCGAAGATCTGCTTGCGCGGCTGGAACCACTCGCGGCGGTTGTTGCGCTGCAGGCTGGCGAAGAACTGGAGGCCTTCCGCGGGAAAGCCCGCGAATTCAGTTGGCATGAAGAAGCTCCCTATATAATTGAGATGATGCCGACCACGGAAGAGACGCAACTGCGTCTCGCCGAGATTCCTAATTTAGCTGTTTCGAGGCACGCTCCGCTCTCAGGGTATACCCGGTTCGGCATCGGCGGCGCGGCCGATTTGTTTGCCGAGACGGCGGATGAGAGCGCGTTCGTCGCGGCGGTGCGCGCGGCGCGCGAGAGTGCGACGCCGCTTTGCGTGATTGGCGGCGGCACCAATCTGATTGTGAGCGACGCAGGGTCTCGTGGACTGGTGCTGCGGTACGCCGAGGCGTCGCTCGCGAGCGACGGGACGCGGATCGAGGCGGGCGCGGGGGCCGTGTTGCAGGACCTGGTAGATTTCGCCAATGCGCGCGGTTTGAAGGGGCTGGAGACGCTGGCCGGAATCCCGGGCTGGGTAGGCGCCGCTGTGTACGGCAATGCGGGGGCGTATGGCCACTCGATCTCGGAACGCGTCGCGAGGGTGCGCTTCTTCGATGGGGAAGGGCCGCGCGAGATCGGCGATGCAGAGTGCC
>JBDTPR010000450.1:0-5780 GCA_039932635.1 Candidatus Solibacter sp. | reverse complement strand
GCCAAATGGGGGCTGCTAGGTTATGAAAGCGGCGTCGCGGGCATGCCGGTCTCCGACGCCACGTTTTTTTCCACTTTCGGCGCCAATTCGGGCGTCGCGCAGGGTTTTGGGGGGGGCGCGATTTATCAGGCCACTGCCGGCCCGCGCAGTCCGCAGGCGTATTTCGTGACCGGCCTGATTCTGCTGCGCTACAACTTGCTCGGCGGTCCGGGCGGCGATTACGGCATGCCGACGAGTGAGGAGTTCGTCACCGCTGGTCTCCACCAGCAGAATTTCGAGGGCGGCAATTTCACCTGGTCGGCGGGCGACGGCGCCGCCAAAGAACACCCGGCGTCAAAAACCCCGGGACTGATCGTTTCCCCTTCGACCCTCACGGCAGGCAGCCGGGCACGCTTCGCCGTCGTGGGCTTTCCGAACGACAGCACGATTCGGATCTCGGTCGCGGGCCAGCCCGATTTCACCATCACCTCGACGAACGGCGCCTATTCCTGGGACATGTTCGTATCGCTGGCTACCAAGAGCGGCTCGTTAGCGGTGCGCGCCGTGGATACCAAAGGCGCCACAACGGCCAGCGGCACTCTCACCATACGCGGGTTCAATGACAATCGCGTGGCCGCCGCCAAGGTGCAAGGCGACAACCAGACCGGCCCGCCGGGCGCGCTGCTTCCCCTCGCGTTGCGCGTCGCCCTGCGCGATGCGGCGGGCGATCCCGTGGTGGGGGCGGCGGTGACTTTCGAAGCATCCAGCTTCGCCCAGTTGTCCACCAGTTCGACCGTGACCGACTACACCGGCGTGGCGGAGACGAGAGTGCGCCTCCAGAACGCCGAGGGCATCACTTTGGTGCGCGCCGACTCTCCTTCGATCGCGAGTACTCCGGTAACCTTCGGGCTTCGCTCGGCGGCAACCTCGCTCTCCAACTTCCCGCGATTCCAACAGACCGGAAAAGGCGCTCTTGTGACGGCGGCCGCGGCGATTCTGCGCTATCACCAGACTCGGGGGGAGTTGAGTAGTCCGAACGGGCCGGCTGATCCTGCGGCGCTCGATCAGTTCTTGTCGAACTATTGCCCCACAGATACTAAGGGGCAGCAGGTCTGCGACGGCTATCTGTCCGCCTCCGCCGGCGGCGAGAAGGTGGCCAATCTGTGGCGCGCCGCGGAGTTCACCGGCGGCGTCGATATTGAAGTCGCGTCGCCAAGTGCGGCGGTGATCGCCGATTTTCTGGCGGACGGCTCGCCCGTGCTGCTGTCGCTCGGGCTCACGCGCGACGGCGCAGCGGCTGGGGGCCATTTCGTGGTGGCGACCGGAATCGACGCTCAGGGAGCGATCGCTATTCAGGATTCGAACCCGGCGCTGGGGCGCACTGGTCTCGCGGAGTACCTTACCGGCTTCAGTGCCGGCGGGGTCGCGTGGAAGGCTACCTTGCGTGGCGTGGCGCGCTTTGCTCTGGAGAATCCGGGGTCTACTCGATTCCTGCTTACCGCGGTGTCCCAGCCGGCGGCGGTGCTGCAATCCCTGGCGGCTAGTGTCAACTCAGCGGCCGGCTCCTGTGGACAGGCTTTCGACGCATTCGACCCGGTAGACGCGGCAGGCAATCCGGCGGCGGGCGAACCGCTCCTCTCCCGCTTCCTGGCCTGCGATGGCTCGCAGTCGGCCTACGAACTTCAGGTGGGGGCCGGACAATTATATAAGGTACAAGTCAGGGATCTGGCCCCGGGGGGCTCCGTGAGCGACCTTTCGGGCAGTGCGCCGGCCACCTGGAGGGCAACCCGTCAGCAGTTTTACCTCGTGGTGGCAGCTCAGACCGCCGCTTTCACTACTGCCGGGGTGGTGAATGCGGCAACTTTCACGCCGGGCATCGCACCGGGCGGGCTCATGTCGATCTTCGGCACGGGGTTGTCGGGCAGCGGGAAGGCGACCACTGTCGATCTGGACGGAACCCCCCTCCGCCTGGCCTTCACTACGCCATTTCAGATCAACGCGGAGGTTCCCTTGGGCATGGCCCCAGGCGTGCACTCTCTACGTGTGCAGTCAGTTTACGGATCGTCACAGCAGCAAGTGACGGTTTCGGCGGTGGCTCCCGGTATCTTCTTGCTAGGAAACCCGCCGCTTGGAGCGATTACGAACGCGAATTACAGTCTTGTGGCCCCGACCAACCCGCTACCACGCGGGCAGTCGATGGTTATTTATGCCACAGGGCTGGGCGCAGTGACACAGAGCGGCCAGCTTTCGCGGACCAATGCGCCGGTGACCGTCCTATTGAATGGAACCGAGCTGCCGACGTTGTTTGCCGGGCTGGCTCCGGGCTATTTCGGGCTTTATCAGGTTAATGTTACGATCCCGGCCGGTACGCCGCCGGGACTAACTGTACCGTTGACCCTCAAAGTCGGGGGCCAGCAGAGCAATACGGTACAGGTTGCGTTGCAGTAGGGAATAAAAAAGAGATGTTTTGGTGCGAAACTGTTGACTATGTGGGCTGCAACGTGATTAAATCGGACGAGCATCGTTTCAACTCGAATTTACGTTGGCTGCCACGCCGCTTCGTATTGAAGGGGAAGGATTTCTCTTGACATGCTGCGGGCAATCAGCTATCAATATCTTTACCGCGTCTGCTTTCAATGGCAATTTTGTATTTGTACTTGTCGAGCGCAGAAGACATAAGAAATAACGATCATGCGCCGCAGGTAAGGTTTTTCAGTTAGGCCCAATCGCCGAAAAGGCGTTTGGAAATATACTCTCCGCCCGACACGGAGAAGTTCCCTAGGTTAGCTGAACAAGTTTTAATGAGACTGCAGGTTTTGAGGCTCAGGTTGGAAGAGAACTTCGACCGATTCAATTCGAAATTCACAAGGAGAAGGAAATGGTAGATTTTCGCAGAGGCATTACTGCGCTAGGCATGTTCGCCCTATTCACCGGGCTCGCAGCTGCGCAGGTTGGCGGTACGGGTCAGTCTCAGCTGACTTGCGCCACCAACGTTACAGTCACCCCGCAGTTGCGCGGTGAGGGATTCACCGAGCAGACCGGTGATATCGTCATCACCTGCACGGGCGGCGCGGCGATCGCGCCGGGCAGCAACGTTCCGTTGATCAACATCGCGGTGTTCTACAACACGACGGTCACAAGCCGCCTGTTGCCGACCACCTCGGGCGGCGCTGGACAGACGTCTTCGCAGACTTCTGAAGCGCTGTTGTTGGTTGACGAACCGGGTTCCGGTCTTCCGGGATACGGCCCCAGCCTGGCCCAGACGCTGTGCATTACCCCGCTGACGGGTTGCGCCGCGACGGTTGGCACGGTTCCGGGCGTAACCTTTAATACTCCGGTGTCCAGCGGCAACACGCCGGCTCCGAACGTGTATCAGGGCGTAGTCAATGGCAACTCCGTGACGTTCTTCGGCGTTCCTGCGATGCCCCCGACCACGACCGGTTCGCGCGTTTACCGCATCACCAACGTTCGTGTGAACGCTCAGCCCCTGGCTGGCGGTTCCGCTTCGGGCGCGTCGCCGGTTCAGGCGTCGATCTCGATTTCGGGCGCCACCTCGCTCGCGATCACGAACTCCACCCCGAACGTCGGCTTCGTTAGCAATGGTCTTACCGCCAGCGCTTCCGGCGCCACTGGTTTGAACCAGTGCGCGACCCAGACCCGGTCATCCACGAACACTCTTACGTTCACGGAAAACTTCGGTACTGCGTTCAAGACTCGTGTTCAGGCTCAGTCCAACTCCCTGTATGCTGGCCAGTTGGGCCTGCTGCCGGGCAACACCCCGCCCTACCCGAACAACAACGGCAACCAGGCTACCCCCGGCACGATCTACAACTCGGAGTCCAACTTCGTGTTCCCGATCACTGGGTCGCAGGTTGCTGGCTTGGCTGATTTCGGAACCCGCTTGAAGGCCACCTTCAACAACATTCCCGCCGGCGCGCGCGTTTTCGTGTCGACCGCGAATGTCAACAACAACGCTTTCGGCGCTCCGGTTCCCGCGACGATCGGCGGCAGCACGGCCAACGCCAACACCACTGGCGGCGCCGCCTACACTGGTTATGCCGCGTTGGTTAACGGCGAGACCAGCAGCGATGGCAGCACGGGCCCCGGCTCTGGCTTCCTCCCGCTCGTTAGCGCGACTGACAACGGTCCGAACGGCGGAAACATTCCGGTTGCGGAAGTTCCCCTCTCCAACGGCACCGGCACCGCGGTTTGGGAAGTGCTCAACACCAACCCCAACACCACGGAGAGCTTCAAGTTCGCGGTTTATGTTACCTACACCGCTAACGTGGCCCAGAACTCCCCGCTGCCCGGTACCTCCACGGTCAACCTGAGCTTCGCCCCGACCGCAACGTCCGGCGCCGCTTCGAGCAGCCTGAGCATTCCGCGTTTCGCTGGCGACTCCAGCGCGGCCCGGAATATTCTCGTCATCAACATTTGCCGTACGATCTTGTTGTATCCGTACATCACCAATCAGGCTGGCTTCGACACCGGTCTGACGATTGCGAATACCTCTCAGGATCCGTACACGACCGGTAGCAACGCGACTGGCGCCCAGTCCGGCAGCTGCAAGCTGACGTACTACGGCGGCACCACCGCTGCTCCGACGACTCCTCCCGGCCCCAGCGACACTGGCAACATCGCCGCTGGCACCGTGTGGGTCAACACTCTGCAGACGATCGCCCCGAACTTCCAGGGTTATATGTTTGCGGTTTGCAACTTCCAGTTTGCTCACGGCTTTGCGTTCATCAGCGATGTTGGTGCACGTAACCTGGCGATGGGCTACCTGGCAGTGGTTCTGAACGATCCGGGCACTGGTGGACGCGCCAACGTGAACACCACGACCTCCGAAAACGGCGGCCACTAAACAAAAAGCAGTAGATTTAAACTCAAGGGGGGAGCTTCGGCTCTCCCCTTTTTTCTTGCTACAAACGCGTTCGGATGGTGGTAGACTTGAGTTTCCCCGCGTCCATCCGAATCCAACCATGTTCCTACGCGAACGAGGAGGTAGTCTTGGACAGACTTAAAACAACGTCACTAACATCCTTTGCACTCGTAATTGTATTTGCGGCCTCGGCATCCGCGCAGACGGCAACCAAGCTGGAAATCGTCTCCGGTAATGGCCAGTTGTTTACTTCAGCAGCCTACAAAAACGTGCCGTTTTTGTACCCTATGGTGGTCAGAGTATTGGACGCCAATGGGAATCCCATTGCCAATAAGACGGTGAACTGGAATTGGACCACTTCTCCCACCGGCGGTGCGCTAGCATCCGCGGAACCGACCAGCGTTACCGATGCCAAGGGCATCGCCTATAGCAGGGTCTTTCAGGGCATTCAAAGCGGTACCCCCTCATTGCCGTATCTTCAAACCGTATTCACTGCCTCAGCAGATTCCGCAAGCGCGAACTTCGTGGTATCCCAGGCACTGCTGGATAATTTCACCAGCAGCCAGCTCGTCTTTTCCCAACCCAATTGGTACCCAGGCCCTCCTCCGACCTTGACGGGCGCGGCCGGCAGTGTATCCACCACTCCGATCAAAATCCATGTGGATGGTCGAGGGCTCCCCATTCCTAATATTTCGGTTCGCCTGCTGAATGACGATCCCAAGACCTTGCCTTCGGCCACGTGCGCCACAGATCCTGGCGCCGATCCGGGCTCCGTTGTGACCGATGCCAACGGCGATGCCACCTGCTATCCGGTATTCGGCCCGATCGCCGGAAGCGCATCCGTGAGCGTGCTGGTGGGCGGTCTCGACCCGTTGCAGTGGGACCAGGCGAGTTCTCCCCAACCGTTGACGACTGCCAT
>JBDTPR010000449.1:0-5815 GCA_039932635.1 Candidatus Solibacter sp. | reverse complement strand
GCGAACTCGTCCACCCGCGCGGTACGGCACGCGCGCAGGATTTCCTCCTCGGTGGCGCCGGGACGCGCAAACGCGATGTTCTCGCGAATCGTACCGTCGAAGAGAAACGTGTCCTGCAACACCACGCCGAGCTGCGAGCGATAGCTGTCGAGTCGCACGGAAGATAGGTCCATCCCATCCACCAGCACACGTCCCGAAGTGGGCTCATGGAAGGCGGCCACCAGGCTGATGATGGTCGATTTGCCGGAGCCCGAGGGGCCTACCAGCGCCGTTACCGTGCCCGGTTCCGATTGGAAGCTGACATCGTGCAGCACACCCTTCCCGCTGTCGTATTCGAAGTTCACATTGTCAAAAGCCACCACGCCGCGAATCGTGCCGATCCTCTGCGAGCGCTTGGGATCCTCGTCTTCCGGCCGTTCGCCCAGCACTTCCTGCGTGCGATCGAGCCCTGCCAGAGCCTCGGTCAACTGCGTCCCGATGCTGACCATCTGCAGCATCGGCGCGACCAGAAACGCCAGGTATCCGACGAACGCGAACCAGCCGCCCAGCGTCAAGGTTGGTGGCGTGGCCAGAATCTGGCGCGCGCCAATGTACATCACGGTGCCGCCGACAATTCCCATCAGCATGGTGGCCGAGAGGGTCATCAGCGAGATCGCCGTGAGCGACCGCATCACGTTATCCAACAGGCGTTGCACGCCGCCGGCGAACACGCGCGCTTCCTCGGCCTCGGCGTGGTACCCCTTCACCACACGCACGCCCGCCAGCGACTCCGTGAGCCGCCCGGTAACATCCGCGTTGATCTTGCCGCGCTCCCGGAAGATCGGCCGGATCTTACCGAACGCGCTGCCCAAGCCGAGTGCGAACACCACGATGAACAACAACGCGATGCCGGTCAACATCGCACTGATCTTCAGCAGGATGACGAGCGAAAGCAGCGCGGTCAGCACGCCGCCCACGAAATCCACCAGGCCCGTGCCGATCAGGTTGCGAACGCCTTCCACATCGCTCATGATGCGCGAGACCAGCGCGCCAGATTTATTGGCGTCGTAATACGCCACCGGCAGCCGTCCCACGTGCTCCTGCACTTTGCGGCGCAACTCGGCGATCAATCGCTGCCCCTCTTTGGAGAGCAGCTGGGTCAGCGAGAAACTGGTGATGCCCTGCAAAATGGTGGCAGCGAAGACCGCGCCCACCAGCGGGTTCAGCATGTTGGTCTGGTGTCCGTTGATGACGTTGTCCACCAGGTACTTCGGCGCGCCGGGCAGCACCAGGCTGCACAACCGGCCAATCAGCATCAGCAGAAATCCCAACGCGAGTTTGCCTCGCCGCGGACGCACCAGTTCCTTGAGTAGGGGCAGCGCGCCTTTCAGATGGCTAGCGGCCGGTTTTTTGGCTTTACTGGGTGACAAGTTACGCCTTTCCGAATGAGTATACGCTTACTTTGACTACTGGATACGCGGCGGGGTAACAGGAAACTACCCATCCGTTCGGGTAGGCAATCCGGCCAGTCGATCGCGCAGCAACCCCGCGACCTCGGACGGATGGCGCACCGTCAGCACCTCGAACCCGGCCGCCCGCCCGCTCGCGATTCCGGCGGCGGAATCCTCCAGTACCAGCGCGCGATCCACCGCCAAGCGACTCGCCGCCAACAGGTACGGCTCGGGCGCCGGCTTGTGCCGCGTGACATCGCTCCCGCCCACGATCGTGTCGAAATGCTGCCGGATGCCGGCCGCCACCAGCAGTGGTTCGATCTCGCTGGCCGAACTCGAACTGACTACCGCGAGTTTGTACGCGTCCTGCAATTCCGGCAGCATCGCCACCAGGTCCGCCTCGAACGGGGGCGATGTCATGCGCGACTGAAATAGTTGTTTCTTGGCCGGATAGAGCGACCACAGATCATCCCAATTGCGCGGCGGGTCGGCAGCCATCGCCAAGGTGCGCAGCATGTCGCGGTCGTCGATTCCGATGCATTGGTCGCGGTAATATTCCCAGGTCAGAGCAAGCCCGACGGTGGCGAGCATTTCCGACCAACAGGCCCAGTGAACGGGTTCGGTATCCAACAGGACACCGTCGAAATCAAAGAAAATCGCTTGGAGGGCAGACATAGTGGGGAGATTCTTGAGCGTAGCATGTGGTATGAAGGGAGTGACAGACCAACGGAATTGACGATCATGGACAATCAAGAAGCCCTGCTAGCAGAAATCCAGCGGCTAAAAGCTGAGAATGAAAACCTAAAGAAGCCCGCGCGCGGCCAACTCTCGTTGAAGGTTAGCGAAAAAGGGGCGCTGTCGGTCTACGGAATGGGGCGCTTTCCAGTGACCCTCTACCGGGAGCAGTGGGAAAAGCTGCTCTCTATGTCTGACCAGATCAAGGAATTTATCGCGCAGAACGACGCTGCCCTTAAGAAAAAGGAGTAGCGTGGCCAAGGGCGCGGCACTGATCACGGGAGCATCCAGCGGGATCGGTGCCGAACTGGCCAGGCTCTGCGCAAAAGACGGGCACCCGGTAATTCTGGTAGCACGGCGGAGCGACCGGCTCGCCGCGCTCGCGGAGAGCCTCGGACGCGAATATGGCGTTCCGGCGCGCGTGATCGCGGCCGATCTCAACGATCCCGCGGCCTGCGAATCGCTGCACAGGCAGACCGCCGGCGAGCAAGTCTCCATCCTCATCAATAACGCAGGCTTCGGACTCCGCGGGCCTTATACCGATACCGATTGGGACGCCGAATCGCGCCTCATTCAGGTCAACATTACCGCCCTGGCGCATCTCACCAAGCTGTTCGCGGCAGATATGGTGAAGCGCCGAGAGGGACGCATCCTGAACGTCGGCTCCACGGCCGCATTCGTCCCCGGACCCTTCATGGCCATGTATTACGCCAGTAAGGCCTTCGTGGTTTCGTTCTCCCTTTCCGTGGCCAACGAACTACAAGGAACCGGCGTGAGCCTTACGGTATTGTGCCCCGGCCCCACTCAAACCGAATTCACGCAGGTCGCCGGAATCGCCGACAGCCGCCTCTTTGAGGGCTCGGCGATGACCGCCGCACAGGTTGCGCGGGAAGGGTATACGGCGATGTTGGCGGGCCGCACGGAAATTATCGCCGGTGCCCGCAATCGCTGGATGATGCTGTTGACCCGCCTGGCTCCGCGTACCATGCTGGCACGCGTGACCCGCCGTTTGAATTCCAGCACACAAGAAGTACAATAATTTAAGAGTTTCATCACGTGTTAGACGTTAAACCAGAAAGGCCGGGCCGCCGCCGCCACAAGCGTAAAAGCGACCGCAAGTGGCCCTTGGTTCTAATATTTCTGTTTGCCGCCGGATTGGTTGCCGCTGGAGCCGTGACCGCCTACCGGGCGCAACGCGCAGTCGCGGCAACCCCGGGGATACCCGAAGTGATTCAGATCAGCCATCAGTTGGTTCGCCAGAACATCCGCGATGAATTCAAGAGCAGCTTTGCCCCCGTCGCCGAAACCGTGGTGGAGAACCTCCCCGAGGCCAAAGTTCGCGTCTCCGGGTGGGTAGACCTGGTGACGCAAGACGGCGCTGCCGATCGCCAGAATTACTCGATCATTCTCTTCCGTAACGACGCGGGCGAGTGGGTCGGCGAAAAAATCTCGATCCTCCCCCAGATGTAGTTGCCCGGTAACTCGTCCCCATTAGCTCCCGGCCGAATTACACTAGAGCATGCCCCAGGAACAACCCTTCGATTCCGGCGGTGTACGCGGAATCCTCCACCTGCCCGATAATGCCAATGGCGATGGACTGGCGCTGACTCACGGAGCCGGTTCCAACTGCAACGCTCCCCTGCTGGTCAGCCTGGCGCGCACCTTCTGTGATCTGGGCATGACAGTGCTGCGCTACGATCTCCCGTTCCGCGTTCTCCGTGCCAGTGGTTCGCCCTCCCCCTCCGGCCAGGCGCGCGACCGCGAAGGCGTGGCAGCCGCCGTGGCCGAAGTCCGCAAACTCGCGCCGCGCCGCGTCTTTGCAGGCGGATCCTCCTATGGCGGACGGCAGACTGCGATGCTTGCCGCCGAGCGCCCCGGGACCGCCGACGGACTGCTGCTGCTTTCCTACCCCCTGCATCCCCCGGGGAAGCCCGAGCAATTGCGCACCGCGTATTTCCCGCAATGGCAAACGCCCGCGCTCTTCGTACACGGCACGCGCGACCCCTTCGGCGCCATCGAAGAATTGCGCACCGCCATCGCCGCGATCCCCGTACGCACCGACATCATGGAAGTCCAATCCGCCGGCCACGACCTGCGCCAGGCCGCCCGCATGGGCGAGGACATTCTGGCCCGCATGTTATTCTGAGAAACAACCCCAAAGGGACATCTTATGCGCGAATACCGCTATACGACTCCCCACGGCATTCAGGTCACCCGGTCCTCTTCTAAAATCAGTTTCCGGAAGGGCTTGCATCACCTGCTCAATGACCTTGACCAGCACCGTGGGATTTATCTTTCGTCCGGATACGAGTATCCCGGAAGATATTCGCGCTGGGATGTGGCCTCCACTTGTCCGCCCCTCGAAATCATTTCGTACGATCGCCGTGTCGAATTCCGCCCTCTCAATGAGCGCGGCATCGTCATCGTCGACATGTTTCACAACCTGCTGGCCGGCCATCCGCATTGGGAAGAATTCGGGTACGAGGGCGCGATCCTCGCGGGCCGCCTGAAGCCCCTCCCCGCGCTGTTCCCCGAGGAAGAACGCAGCAAGCAGCCTTCCGCATTCTCCGTCCTGCGCACGCTGATTGAAGAGTTCAAGGGCGAAGAAGATTCGCGCCTCTCCTTCGTCGGCGCCTTCGGTTACGATCTGCTCTTCCAGTTCGAACCCATCGAGAAGAAACTGCCGCGCGCCGGTCACAAAGACCTCCACCTCTTCCTCTGCGACGACATCTGGTTCATGGACCGCAAGAAGGAGCAGGTGGTCCGCTATCAGTACGAGTTCGCCGCGGGCGGAGTACGCACCCACGGACTGGCGCGCGAGGGCGTGCCCATCGCGCCGCCCACACCGCGCCCCAGCGGCCCCATCAGCAGCGATCACACGCCCGAAGAGTACATGGCGAATGTCGAAAAGGTGCAGGAAGGCATGCGTCGCGGCGACTATTACGAGGTCGTCCTCCGCCAGACTTTTCAGACGCCCTACTCTGGCAAGGCCAGCGACCTCTTCCGACGCGTTCAACAGGCCAGCCCGAGCCCCTACGAGTTCTTCGTGCAACTCGGCGACGAGCAACTGGTAGGCGCTTCGCCCGAGATGTTCGTCCGCGTCGAAGGCCGGCGCGTCGAAACCTGCCCGATTTCGGGTACCGCGCAGCGCACCGGCGATCCCCTGCGCGATGCTGACAACATTCGCGAGCTCCTCTCCAGCGCCAAGGAAGAAAGCGAACTCACCATGTGCACCGACGTGGACCGCAACGACAAGTCGCGCGTCTCCGAGCCGGGCACCGTGAAGGTCATCGGCCGCCGCCTGATCGAAAGTTACGCCGGCGTTTTCCATACCGTGGACCACGTCGAGGGCATTCTCAAGGAAGGCTTCGACGCGCTCGACGCATTCCTCAGTCACATGTGGGCCGTGACCGTGATCGGCGCGCCCAAGAAGGCCGCGGCGCAGACCGTCGAGGTCATGGAGAAGGACGCGCGCGGCTGGTACGGCGGCGCTGTCGGCATGCTCTCCATGAGTGGCGACATCAATACCGGAATCATGATTCGCACCACCTATCTGCGCGATGGCGTGGCACGCTATCCGGTGGGCGCGACCCTGCTCTACGATTCCATCCCGCTGATGGAAGAACGCGAGACGCGCCTCAAGGCTACGG
>JBDTPR010000448.1:0-5815 GCA_039932635.1 Candidatus Solibacter sp. | reverse complement strand
TATGCGGCGCTGGCGGAGCGGCTGGGGAATTTCGCGTCGTACATGGCGAGCGGGAATCCGCACACGGTGCGGCTGCATTACTTTGGACACATCGCGGATAACGCGACGAGTCTGCTGCGGAATGCGGGACTGGCGGGTGTGCTGGCGCGATCGAGGTCGTACCGGGCGAATCTGATTAATGCGATGCAGATCGCGGAGCAGCGCGGGTGGCAGGTGGTGGAGCGGCACGATAAGCGGAGCGTGCACACGGATTCGATCCGCATCGATGTGGAGACGGATAGCGGGGTGACGAGTGTCGAGGGCGCGGTGGTGCTGGGGAAGACGCGGCTGTTGCAGGTGGACGGGATTTATTGCGAGGCGGAGCTTTCGGGATATCTGATCGTGATGAAGAACGAGGACGTGCCGGGCGTGATCGGGCATGTGGGGACGGTGCTGGGGAAGAACTCGATCAACATCGCGAACTTCTCGCTGGGGCGGCGGGAGGGGACGGCGGAAGCGGTCGCACTGGTGTCCACGGATGGGCTGGTGCCGGAGAATGTGCTGGCGCAGTTGAAGGAGAATCCCGCGGTGCAGTTCGCTCGGAGTGTGGAGTTCAAAGGGTAGGGGGGCGGCAAGAGCGCTAGTGTCACGTAAAAGCATGCTGCTTTCCGCACTGCTCGTCGTGGGGCACGCCGGCGAAGTGGCAAGCCAGATGTACGAGGCGACTTCTGCCTCAGCCGAATCGGCGGACTGAACGGCGTTTCCCGGTACACAGCAAACCCAACACTCGGCGCTGAAATGTAGCAGAATGGAAGCGATGCAGCTCTTTGACCGGATAACGTGGAATCCAAACCAGATGAATGGTCAGCCCTGCATCCGTGGAATGAGGCTGACCGTGCGTCGGGTCGTGGAGGCGGTGGCGATCTATCCAAATCGGGACGACCTTTTCCGGAATTATCCCGAGTTGGAACCGGAAGACGTCAGGCAGGCGCTGGCTTTTGCCGCTGCGAGTCTTGAAGACAGCGCGACGGAAAGTAGCGCGGCCTGACATCTCCGATGCGTCTGGTTTTGGATCAGGGAGTTCCCCACGACGCGGCTCCCTTGTTGCGCAGTCTCGGGTATGACTGTACGCACGTGGGTGAGATCGGAATGAACAAGGCTGCCGACGATGAGATCGTTGCACTCGCGCTTGAACGAAGTGCGGTGGTGGTGACGCTCGACGCGGACTTTCACGCCATCCTGGCTGTTTCTGGGGCACAAGGTCCCTCCGTAATTCGCATCCGGCTGCAGGGGTTAGGCGCCCCAGAGGTCGTTGAAGTGGTTCGAAGAGTCCTGACCAGTCTCGCAGTCGAACTCGAGCATGGCGCTCTGATCACCGTGAAGGCGCATAAAACAACGTGTCACCGGCTTCCGATCGGCATCTCGGACTGATGCGGCAAGTCGCTGGCGGGTTTATCGTTCCCGATCCGGTCCGATGGCTCGCCGGGCGAGTCGTGCGAATGCGCCTGGTGCGCAACCTAACCGCTTGCGGAAGGCGGTGCTGAACGCGCTGGCCGACTCAAAGCCGATCTCTTCAGCAAGAAGAGCCAACGATTTTCCGCCCCGGGTTAAGGCATCTTGGGCCAGACTCATCCGCCATCGCGAGAGGTATTCTATCGGCGCGCATCCGACTGTCGCAACAAAACGTGACGCAAATGCGGACCGTGACATGCCGGCCCTTTTCGCTAATTCGGCAACCGTCCATCCATGTCGTACAGCGGAGTGCATTGCCCGGAGTGAACCTGAGATGGGTACATCGCGCAAGCCGGCAAGCAGACCCGGAGGCAACGATTCGTGGGGAAGACTGTGCCAGCGTAGCGCCTCGATGAGCATGGCCTCTAAGAAACGCTGTAAGATCATGTCGCGTCCCGGCCTCTCGGCCGCGTACTCGTCCATAATCAGATCGATCATCCGTCCGAGGCGGCTGGTATCGGATTCGGTAGCGCGAATGTGAATCTGTTGGGGCATCAGATCCAGCAATGCCGCGTTCACCAAATCGATCTGGAAGGTTCCCCCGATCATGCGGAAGTCAGGAGCCCCTTTCGGATCGCCATGCCGTACACCTTTCCGCGACGGGCGACCAGGGAGACACCCGACTCCCAACTCGCTGACGAGCTGAAAAGCAGGCGTAACCGGTAGGAGCAGAAAGTCCCCACGGTCCAGCAACCGGGTCGCGTCGCCCTCCATGGTTAACCAGCACTGACCCTCAAGCACGATACAGAAGCTCGGCGACACATGGGCGTCATAGCGGACACCCCACTTCCCGCGACCGGTGATGGGTTTCGAGAACGCGGCATGTGGCCGAAGGAGGGCGACGATGTCTGTGAGCGGGTCCATTCTGGACGATCAATAAAGAAAGCTGGCGTTTTCATTATAGATTCGCCAATCGAAGGTGTCTATTCTATCGGTAGGGAATACGAAAAAAGGAAGAGATCAATGAATAAGACGGTCCTCATCACCGGTACTTCTTCCGGCTACGGCAAGGCAGCAGCAGAACTGTTTCTGGACCAGGGTTGGAATGTGGCAGCAACCATGCGGCAGCCGAAGCCGGATGTCTTCGCTTCGCGGAGTGATCGGCTTAAAGTCATTGCGCTGGACGTAACCAAACCCGACAGTGTCAGGGAGGCAATCGCCGAAGCCATTTCCGCATTTGGTTCGATCGACGTGCTGGTGAACAACGCCGGTATAGGCGTCGTCGGAGCCTTCGAGTCCACTCCAATGTCCACGGTGCGAGACGTATTCGAGACCAACACCTTCGGCGTGATGGTGATGACGCAAGCCGTGATTCCGCTCTTCCGCGAGCAGAGGTCGGGAGTCATCGTGAATGTGACGTCGAGTGTGACCCTGGCCCGAATGCCGCTAGCTGCTGCATACACCGCGAGCAAAGCGGCCATCGAAGGATTCACGGGGTCGCTGGCGTTCGAACTCGAGGGGTTCAATGTGCGAGTGAAACTGGTTGAGCCGGGCTACGGTCCGACGACGCGATTCGCGAGTAATGGCGCGTCGCGTATGCAGGGATTGATACCGGAGGACTATGCGTCGTTCGCTGAACCCATCTTCGCGGCATTCGCGCGACCGACTGCGGTGACAACCGAGTCCGACGTCGCCGAGGCGGTATTGCGTGCTTCGACCGATACCACGGGACAACTTCGATTCCCAGCGGGGGCCGATGCGCTCGCGCTGGCTCAGTCGAGATAACCTGGCTTGCGTAATTCCCGGTCAGGGACCTTCCTGCTCGGGTGGACCCCGGGCAAGAAGGCCCGCCGACATTTTCCCTACGACAGAATCGCCACTAGCGCGTAATCCTGTGGACCGGGACTAACACTGGCGGCGACTACATCCAGGGTCCACGAGCCTGCGGCGGCGCTGGTGATATCGACAACCTCCACGTTATTGTTGGAATCGAGGGCGAGGCTTCCTCCTGCCGAGGCCTTCTGGTTGCCTGTGTAGCGAGTGCCAGAGGGGGCTGTGACAATCAGATTCAGATTGTTGACCAGCGAATCGCCGGGGAAATCGGTGTAGGCCATCGCGATCCGCAGGTTGCCTCCGCCCGCTGGGACGATGATCGTGGTGGTGCCCTTCTGGCCAGTCTGCAGCGGCGCTCCTTCGACGGTGCAGAGCGGATTCTTCATCGAGCGATCCAGGTTGACGCAACCGAAACCCTGATCGTTATCGAGGATGGTGCCGGCGGGCGCGGTGTTGGGCAAACGTTGAGCGCCAGCGATTAGTGTGGCTTTCAAGAGCGCCGCGGAGGGCTTCGCCACACCGCGCTTCTTGCGCAGGAACTCTCGCACCAGGGCCACGGCGCCCGAAGTCAGTGGAGTCGCCATGCTGGTGCCGCCCATGAAGAAATACTTCTTGTTCGGCGGATATGCCTTCCAGGCGAAGTTATTGGGCGCGATCTGTGTGGAACGAGTGGACAGGATGAACGTGCCGGGTGCGAGCACATCGGGCTTGACTCGATTGTCCTTGGTGGGGCCGCGACTGCTGAACGCCACGACTTGATCGGGTTTATCCGCCATGGGGTCGCTCTTCTTGGGATCCACGGGGAAATCCTTTGGCCACCAGTCCCCGTATCGTTCCGCGTTGAACTCGGGACGCTTGTTCTCACAGGCGCCCACGGTGATGCAATTCTTAGCAGTGCCGGGAGAGGTAACGCTGCCAGGATTGATAATGCCATCGCCATCTTTATCGGTGCCGTCGTTGCCAGCCGCGATCACAAAGCAGAAGTCCTTGTGGTCCCAGACGAACTGGTCGAACTGACGGCATTGATCGTCATAGGCGCCCGGATCGCCGCCGCCCCAGGAGTTAGAGTGAATGCGGGCTCCCTGAGTGTAGGCGTATTGGAAAAGCGGGCCGAGATCGGAGGGAATGCCGGCGAGCATGTAGCGCTCCTCTTTGAGTTTTGGCGGGGCACTGGCCTTCCACCGCATCTGTTGTTCTACGGCCTGGAAGACGAGCTTGGCCTGGTGAGCATGCCCGCGAATCACGTCGGGGCCGGCGGCGGACGCTGTGCCGTTGCCGAGGACGGAGCCGGCGACGTGCGTGCCGTGTCCCGAATCCACATCGGCAGGGCCATCGTCGGCGCCGGGGTTTTTGACGATGGAGGTCCAATCGGGCGTGATCGGATAGCTCTTAATGGCAACGATGCGGGACTTGAAGTCCGGATGAATGGTGGCGGGATCGCCGGTGTCCAGACCGGTGTCGCAGATGGCAATGATTTCGCCGCTGCCGGAGAGCTTTAAGCCGCTGGAAGCTATGGCGGCGTAATTGTTTGCCATCACCGTGGTGGCAATGTTGTTGGACGGTCTCGGCAAGGAGCGCTCACGGATGAAGCGCACACCATGTATTGCCGACAGGTCCTGAAGCTGTTTCCTGGTGGCCGGTGCGCCCTCTTCGGTTTCCATTAGAATTACCCGCGCCTTGGCTTCCGTCGACAGAATTTTGAAGCCTAGCGCGCGCGCCGCGCGCACGATAGCGCCCGAGTCCTCGGGAGCGAAGATCTCGACACGGTAGGTTCCGGCACGAACGCGCCGGCGCGGCGCGAGCGACTTGTTGTCGCTGATTTCGGATGAGATGCGATCGCTGTGCGGCAAGTGCCCCACCCATCGGACGGGGGCAAGGGCCTCGATTTTGGGCAGCATCGGCTCCTTTGCCCATACGATGTAGGCAAAATTTCCCATAGGCTCGCGCAATTTGGCGCCGGCCTTACGGACCTGGGCGAGCCACGATTGCTTGATGGGGCCGATGAATTGCACGATGTAGTGGTGCGGTCCGGAACCGAGCTTGTCCCCTGCCTTAGCAGCCGCTCGTTTCGCGGCGGGGGCGGCGGAGGGCGTTTTGGTTGTCTTGAGGGTACGATCTCCGAACTGCAGAGCGTACTGGTCTGAGATGTCTTCCAGCGGAAACTTCGTAGCAAGCTCCTGGGCCGCGGCTTCGCTTGCTTGCACTAATACGAAGGCATCGTACTTTTCGATGAGCTTGGCAGATTCCAGCACCGAGGTCACTTCCTCGGCGTTGGCGTAGACTTTGAGAACCGGCATAAATCCTCCTGGCGCCCCGGTACGAGCAGCCCTTACTAGTTAGTGAAGCGTATCTTACAGGAGTTTCGGGACAAATGGGTAAAAATGCCATAGCTTACACTCAACGTAGATGCTCAACCGGGGCTATGCCTACTCCACAGTCATCAGCAGCAGATACCATGGACAGACTCTGCTCTCCCACTTGGCAAGGCTTTACCCGCACTCAACCCCACAAGCCTGGCAACAAAAACTGAACAACGGCGAAGTCACCCTCA
>JBDTPR010000447.1:0-5822 GCA_039932635.1 Candidatus Solibacter sp. | reverse complement strand
ACGATGGTGTCGCCGGGCTGGGCCTGGAAGGTCACCTCTTCGTACTCGCGGCTATCGAGCAGGCCGATGGGCACGCCTTCGACTCGAATCTTCAGGATCTCCGTACCGCGGCAGATCATGGGCGGAATGGCTCCGGCGTTGGCCATCACGATCTTGCGCGTGGTGGCATCCCAGAGGAGAATGCCGAGGGTGACATAGCGGGCCTCGACGCGGCGTTCGACCAGCGCGTCATTGAGCGCGCGCATTAATTCGGCGGGGCGCGGTCGGCGCGGCGCGAGCGTGCGGAGCAGGCCGCTCATAAGTCCGCCATAGAGCGCCGCCGCGGCGCCCTTGCCGCTGACGTCGCCCATGGCGATCACGGTCTGGCCGTCGCGCTGCTCGAAGATGTCGTAGATGTCGCCGGAGATTTCGCGCGCGGGGCGAAGGCGCACGGCGGCCTCCAGGCCTTGGATTTCGGGCTCGGCATCGGGCAGCAGGATACGCTGCAACTCGCGGGCGGCCTCGAGATCTTCCTCCATGCGGCGCTCGCGCTGGGCGAGCTCGGCGTACAGGCGGGCGTTCTCCACGGAGCTTGCCACCTGGGGCGCGAGCAGCGTTAGGGTACGCACGTGATCGTCGGAGAAGTAGCCGACGCGGTCGCTTTCCAGATCCATCACGCCGACCACGCGGTCCTGCACAATCAGCGGAACGGCAACCTCCGAGCGTATGTCGGGGTGCGAGGCGATGTAGCGCGGATCCTTGGCGGTATCGTGCACGCGCACGACTTCGCGCGATTCGGCGGCGGCGCCGGTGAGCCCCTTGCCTAGCGGGACGTTATCGATGTTCACACGCTGGTCGTAGCGAATGCTGAAGAGGTGCTTGAGCGCCTTGGCCTCATGGTCGATGGAGAGGATGCTAAAGGCGTCGTAGTCCATCAGGTCGCGCATGGTGCTGGCGATCTTGGAGAGCAACTCGCTCAGGTCGAGGATGGACGAGAACTCGCGCGAGATGTTGGAGAGCGTCTTCAGCGTGCGATTCTGGCGCTCCACGCGGCGATACAGGCGGGCGTTATCGATGGCGATGGAGACGCGCGCGGCGATCAGGCGCATGAGGGCGCGGTCGTATTCGGTATAGGCGTTAACCCTGGTGGACTGGAGGTCGATCACGCCGACGACTTTGCCGCGCGCGGTCATGGGCACGGCGAGCTCGGTGCGCACGGCATCCACGGTATTCAGGTAGCGGGCGTCGTTGCGCACGTCGGGAACGAGCACGGGCTCGCGGGTGGCGGCGGCAGCTCCGGTAATGCCCTCGCCGACCGCGATGGAGAGATGGCGGATCACGTCCTCGCGGTGGCCGACGGCGTAGCGGATGCGCAAATCGCGCCGGCGGTCGTTGTAGAGAAGGATGGCGAAGAGGTCGTAGGGCAGCACCCGGTGGACGATCTCGGCGACGTTGGCGAGCAACTGATCGAGATCGAGCGTGAGAGTGATGGTTGCGGAGACTTCGAGGAGGAAGTCGAGGAGTTCGCTACGCTCCTTGAAGCGGACAGCTGCTTTGCGAGTGGCCTGCATCGCACTGTCTACTGTACGACGTTCAGGCAGCGGTGGCCTCGACAATCTTGACGCTGGCGCTGGCGCCGATGCGAGTGGCGCCGGCCGCGGTCATGGCTTGCACATCCTGCAGGGTGCGTATGCCGCCGGAAGCTTTCACGCCGAGTTCGGGTCCGACGGCGGCGCGCATCAGGGCGATGTCGTGGGCAGTGGCGCCGGAGGTGGAGAAGCCGGTGGAGGTCTTGACGAAATCGGCGCCGGCGGCCTTACAGAGCTTGCTGGCGACGGTCTTCTGGGTATCGTCGAGCAGGGCGGTTTCGAGGATCACTTTGACGATGGCGCCGGCGGCGTGGGCCACCTTGACGACGGCCTGGATGTCCTGTTTGACGGCGTCGGTATCGCCGGATTTAAGGGCGCCGACGTTGATCACCATGTCGATTTCCTGGGCTCCGGCACGCACGGCGGCGACGGTCTCGGCGACCTTGGCTTCGGTGCTGGTAGCGCCCAAGGGGAAGCCGACCACGGTGCAGACTTTGACCGGCGAGCCGGCAAGTTCGGCCTTCACCAGGGGCACCCAATAGGGATTTACGCAGACGCTGGCGAAGCTGTACTGACGGGCTTCGCGGCAGATCTTGATGACTTCTTCGCGAGTGGCGTCGGCTTTGAGGATGGTGTGGTCGATGAGCGCGGCGATGGTGGGATCGACGCGCGTGAGCTTGTCGCTGGCGGAAACGCGCGAGGCTCCGGCGGCAATGATTTCCTTGGTGTTGCGGGCGCAGGTCTGGACGCAGCGCTGCACGCAGCCGGGGCAGACCTGGTCGGGCAGATTGAGGCCTTCGCCGGGCTTGGCAGGGAGGCGTTGGGGGCCGACGCGCGCCAGCAGTTCTTCTCCGATTTGGGCTACCAGCCGGTCGAGATCGGTATGGGTCACGAGGATGCCTTCCTGGAATACTGCTGCTCGATATCCATGATCTTTTGGACACGCGCCTGGTGCCGTCCGCCGGCGAAGGGAGTCTCCAGCCAGGTACGTAAAACGTCCTCCGCCTGAGTCTGGGTCAGAAGCCGCGCTCCGAGCGTAAGCACATTCGAATCATTGTGTTCGCGGCCGTTCTTAGCGGAAGCCCTATCGTAACACAGGGCCGCGCGGATGCCCGGCACCTTGTTGGCCGCCATGCAGGAACCGATGCCTGCGCCATCGATAATGACGCCGCGGGTGGCAGTGCCGGCAGCCACGAGATTGGCGACCATATGGGCGATATCGGGGTAGTCGGCGGGCTTCTCTTCGGCCACGCCGACGTCGCGGATGGCGAGCCCCTGGGCTTCGATGAAGAGCTTGAGCGATTCCTTGAGGCGGAAGCCACCGTGGTCGCTGCCGATGGCAATGGTGAGGTTGGGCGGCGCCAACGCGGAGAGCTGATCCTCGGGGAGTTCGACGATGCGAACACCGCGCGAGGCGGCCACTTCCCACGCCGTGGAGGTGACGATGGTCCCGATGGGGACGCGAAGTTCTCCGGCGGCGGGTACATCCTGAGCCGTGATGACGCGTTTCATATAATGAGTAAACAACCATTGTAATGGGATCTCAAAGCGAATACCTTTCCCACTTATTGCGCCAGGGCGACCTGGGTTGGAGCGTGATGTTGCTGGGCATGCTGGCGGCGTTCGCGTTCGGCGCGGTGCACGCGCTTTCGCCGGGGCACGGCAAGACGCTGGTGGCGGCGTACCTGGTGGGCTCGCGGGGCACGCCGCGGCACGCCATCATGCTGGGGCTGATGGTGACGTTCACGCATACCATCAGCGTGTTCGCACTGGGACTGGTGACGCTGTACCTTTCGCGCTTCGTGCTGCCGGAGACGATCACCCCGATTCTGGGCGCGATTTCGGGGCTGACCATCGTGTGGGTGGGCGCGACGCTGTTGTACCGGCGGACGATCGGGAAGCGGACGGCGCAGGTGCATACGCATGACGGCGGCTTGGCGCACGATCACGGCGACGGGCGGGTGCACTCGCACGTGCCGGAGGAGATCAGCGTGGGCGGGCTGATCGCGCTGGGTGCGAGCGGCGGACTGGTTCCCTGCCCTTCGGCGCTGGTGCTGCTTTTGACCAGTGTGAGCCTGGGGCGAGTGGCGATGGGGTTGACGCTGCTGGTGGCATTCAGCGCGGGACTGGCGGTGGTGCTGAGCGCGGTCGGACTGTCGGTGCTGTACGCGAAGCACTTGCTGCCGGATCGCGCGACGATCACGCGCAGTAAGGCGATGCGGTATCTGCCGGTGGCGAGCGCGGCGTTCATCGTCGTGGTGGGCGTGGTGATGACCTGGGCGAGCGTGCGCGGGTAGGCACGGGCGCGGCGGGAAGTTGGCGCGCCATCTGCGTCAGCAGGGCGAGGGCGGCGAGGACCAGCAGGATGGTGGTGAGGTCGCCGGGGAAGTGATCGCCGAGCATTTCGATTTGGCCTCCATTGCGGCGATACCAGCCGTGCCATAGTGTGTCGTCTTCTTTGGCGCGGTCGGCGAGCGCGGCGCGCAGATCGGCACGGGCGGGTTCGACGGCGGCGTCGCCGGGGCGGAAGCCTTCGCCTTGGGCCAACCACGTGGAGCAGAGGGTGAGGAGATGCTTCGCCATCCAGTTGCGCCAGGCGGCCTGGTTGAGGGAATCGGGGCCGGGTGCGCCGATTTGGAATTGGCCTTGCCCCACGCTCAGACCGGTGAAGTACGTGTGTTCGGCGGTGTTGTCGAGGTGCTGTATACGGGCGTGGAAGAGCACTCCGGCGCCGAAATCGATGGCGCATCCGGCGATCACGAGGACGGCGATGGTGCGGCTTTTGAGGAAGTGGGCGGAGAGCAGGGTGAGGCCGAGGAGTTCGAGGGGGATGAGCGTGAGGTGGGCGACTCCGAAATAGTCGCGCTCGCCGACCACGGCGAGTCCGGTGATGAGGGAGAAGGCAATCAGCAGGAGCCAGAAGGTGCGCTCGTGACGGGCGGCGGGCGCGACGGGTTTTCGGCGTAAGGCGGCGACGGTGAGCCATACGATGAGCGGTCCGCCGATCAGGCCCATGGAGAAAATGACGTTGGTGTTGTAGAGGAGGAAGATGATGTCGCGGACGACGGCGGTGGCGTAGGGCTGGTCGAAGATGCGGATTTTGTCGGTGTCGTAGACGATGCGGGGGATCACGGAATCGAAGGTATTGCCGGCGATTTTGGCTAAATTGCTGCCCTGTATCTGCTTGGAGGAGGTGACGGCGGTGTTGGAAGTGAAAGTTGGCTTCGTTCCGTAAACCGCGATCGACCAGCCAAACCAGGTGAAAAGGAGGGCGGCGCTGGTGACCGTGATGATGGCGAGTTCGCGGTATTTGGCGGGGCGGGTGCGGAAAACGACGGCGAGATAGTGGAGTGCGAAGAAAACGATGTACGGCCCGGCGGAATAGTGGACGAGCAAGCCGGCGGCGAGACAGAGAAAGGCCGCGGGCATGCGCAGGGAATCGCGCTTGCGCCAGGCGGTGAGGTAGAGGCAGAGGGCTAGAATGACGTAGAAGGCGGTGAGGAGCTTGGTCCACGTGTAGGTGGAGTTCTGCATGACGGCGGGGTTCATGGCGAACAGGGCCAGCAGCGGCAACACGCTGATTTTAGGGGTGCGCGCGACCAGGGGGAGGGCCAGACAGCAGGGCAGAAACGCGAGGAGATTGAGGAAGGCGAAGACGAGTTGGAAGATCTCGAAGCGGTCCGCCGTGAGCGCGAGGAAGAAGGCGGCGAGCACGTTCATCATGGGCGGGCGCGCGGGGAGCAGGTAATCGCCGTAGATGGGCGTGCTGGTTGGGAAGCGGTGGACGAAGAAGAGGGTGCGATGGAAGTGCTCGATCCAGTCGCCGAACCAGAGGGCTCCGGAGTAGTTGCGGATTACGGCGAGGACGAGGAGGGTCCAGGCGAGGAGGATCCCATAGGCGGCGACGGCTCGGCGGACTCGTGGCGTGCGGAGCAGGCGCAGGGCATCGCGGGCGGTTGCGGCGGCGGCTACGAGGCAGGCGGCGGCGAGGCCGTAGTAGGCGGCGGGCGGGGCGATGGCGTAGATGGTCCAGGAGCCGAGCCAGAGGAGGATGAGGGAGAGGGCGATCGAAGCGCAGAGCTTTTCGAGCGCGCCCCAGGGGAGACGGCGGACGAAAAAGAAGCCTGGCGCGAAGGAGCACACGATGAGCGCAACAAGGGCCAGGAGCATTTCGATCAGGAGCACTGAATCAGTGTAACAACGGGTGTAACAACCGGTGTAGCAACGGGTGTAGCAACGGGTGTAGCAACGGGT
>JBDTPR010000446.1:0-5822 GCA_039932635.1 Candidatus Solibacter sp. | reverse complement strand
GGCCGGATGGCATCCTGGCCGTGCATATCTCCAACCGGTTCTTGAATCTGCAACCGGTGCTCGAAGGGGAAGTGCATGCGACCAACAAGGTCGCCCGCATAGTGGATACCGAAGACGACGATACGCAGGGAGTATTTGGGGCTACTTGGGTTCTCATTACATCTCCTGCCGCGGAACTTACAGGGGAGGCACTGAGTAATTCAGCTCCGCTGGATTCTCAGAAAACTGTACGATTGTGGACGGACGATTACAGCAACCTTTTCAAAATCTTGAAATAGACGGTTGCTAAACATAGCCGCGTCCGTATCTCTCTTGTTGTGTCTCTGTTACAGAGGCTGAAACAGAGCATCGGGTCTGTTAATCAGCCGACTGTTGTTGTATGATCAACATGGCCGAGGACTAATCACCGAGGACTAATCATGGACGCCGCTCACAAATTCGCTAGAACCGCAATTCTTTCCGCCACCGCGCTCCTGCTGGCAACCGCCGGAATGGCTCAGACACCCATATTACAGGCCCCAGCTACCGTCGGCCTGTTCGGCAGCGGCGGGCAGGAAGTCAACGTCACCAGTTCAATCCCGGGAACCCCGATCGTGTTCGCGATTGGCGCGCCGGTGTACGGCAACACTGCCGACGGCGATTGGTTGAGCGTTCAGGGCGGCACTACCACTCCCGCCGTGCTCGCCTTCAGTCTTAAGAGGCAGCCCAACACCCCAGGCGCGATCACGGCCACCGTGACGCTAACACCGAGCGTCGCATCGGGCGCCAGCGCAGTCACCATTACGGTGACGTATAACGGCGGACAAGGCGGCGGCGGCACCAGCGTCCTGAGCGCCAATCCGAATCCGCTCAATTTCAACCTTCCAGTCAGTACCACATCCGCCGTGACCCCAGTCAGCATTTCCACGACAGGTTCCGTCAATCAGACTATTCAGAGTGCCACCGCCAACGTAAACTGGCTGAACGTTCAGGTGAACAATGCTTCGGTGGTGCCCGGCGCGCCGGGCAGCCTTAGCGTGACGGCCTCGTCGGACGGACTGGCGAACACAACTTATAGCGGAGCCATCACCGTCACTCCCACCTCCGGACCGGCTCTCACCATCTCCGTGAATCTGACCGTGGGCGGCGGTAGCGGCAATAACAATTGGAGCGTGTCCCCGAGCACGAGCGTCAACCTGAGCTACACCACCGGCGGGGCCTTTCCCAGCCAGCTTTTCACGCTCACGCCTCCCAACGGCGCCGCCACTTACAACGTGAACTCCCTGATCAGCCAGGGTGGGTGGTTGCTGGTATCGGACGGCACCATCGACGGCGCTAACTATCCCAATGTTCCGGTTTCCGCGGGGTTCTACCTGAAGGCGGGCAGCCAAGTGGCAGCCCTCGCGCAGGGCAGCTACCAAGGGCAGGCGTTCCTCACCGACAGCAACGGCGCCAACCCATTAACCATCACGATCAATCTGAGCGTGAATGGCGGCAACTCTTCGGGTCTGGTTATTTCGCCCAACCCACTCACGTTTAACGCTAACGTCGGAGGGGCGTCGCAGAGCGCGGTGGTCACGATGAGCAGCAGCACCACCAGCGGCAACGTGCTGATCAGCGGCTCCCTGCCCTCCTGGCTGAGTTACGGGAACCTGAGCGCGACCAATGTTGGGATCGGCCAGCAGGTAACCTTTCCGGTGTTCGCAAACCCGGCCGGTCTGTCTGCGAATACCTATGCCGGCGATATTTCGGTTTCGATCGGCGGGCAGTCCGGCGTCCTTAATGTCAAGCTTGTGGTAGGCGGCGGCAGCAACGGCGGCGGCGGCAACGGCACCTCGGCGGTAGCGCCCACCTCGCTCCAGTTCACCTATCAGACCGGCACTCCGAATGCATTTGTGGCGCAGCAGAAGCTGGTGATCACGGGGCCCGCCGGGTCGTGGTCCACCACCGTTTCGAGTGGTTCGCCCTGGCTAAAGATCAGTCCGACTTCCGGCAGCTCGCTGCCCAATCCGGAATCGTCCGGGGATGCGCCGGTGGTTTTTGTGGATCCGACCGGGCTTGCCATCGGATCGTACTCCGGCCAGATCACGGTCAATGCGCCCGGAGGCAGCACCAATATTCAGGTGTCTCTCAACGTAGTGGGTTCGACCATCCTGCTGCCGACTCCGGGTTCGCTCATCTTCTCGGCGCAGACGGGCCAGGCCAAGCCGGCCGGACAATCTGTCTTCGTCAGCTATTCCGACAACGGCCTCAACTTTAACACTGCCCCGGTCACCGCGGTTGCCAATGACGCTTGGATTACTCTGACGGGCCAGACCACGGCCGGGGTCACAGTGAATGTGGACCAGAGCGGAAAGGCAACCGGGGTTTACACAGGCTCCATCACGTTCAACAACGCCGTAGGGGGCGCCCTGGTGTCTGTCCCGGTGGTCTTGGTGGTGAACGGCGGCGGTTCCAACGGAGGCGGCGGCTCGGGTGTGCTGACGTTCTCGCAGAACTCGTTCGCGTTCACGTCGGTCAACGGTGCAGTGACGCCGCTAAACAGCAACCTGACGGTGTCGGCGCCGAGCGCGACATCCTTTGTGGGCACCATTTCCTACCTGCCGAATAATGCCGGCAACTGGCTGACTGTGACGCCGCTCTCCAGCATCACCACCTCGACGCTATCGCTCTCGGCGAATGCCGGCGGACTCGCTAACGGCACGTATAACGCCACCATATCGTTCAATGTGAACGGTTCGATTCAGACCGTGGGCGTCACCTTAACCGTTACCTCCAGCAGCGGCGGCAACACCGGCAATGTCAATGTGTCGCCCACATCGCTCACTTTCAGCGCGCAGCAGGGGACTAATCCGGCGACGCAGACCGTCAGCGTGAACAGCCAGTCGGGCGCGGCCGGCATTCCGTTCACCGTGCAGGTCAGCACGAATGGCGGAGCTAACTGGCTCTCCACCAGCGCCGGCTCCAGCAACTCGGCGCCCTCTACGCTCACGGTCACTGTGAATTCGGCGGGATTGCAGGCCGGCACGTACAGCGGCAACATACAGATCCAGCCCAATGGCGGCGCCACCGTCAATGTTCCGGTGACACTCACCGTGACGACGCCTCCCGCGGTATCGGCGACGCCCACCTCGCTATCTTTCGACTACCGGTTGGGCGACTCTGCCCCCGCGGCCAAGACGCTGACTGTCTCCGGCGGCGGCGGCGGCACACTGACCTTCAGTGCGACGCCTTCGAGTAACGGCAACTGGCTGGTGGTCTCGCCAGCGCTCGGCACGACGCCCGGCACCGTCAACGTCTCCGTCAATCCCTCGTCCTTCACGAGCACGGGAGTCTTCAACGGGACCGTCACCGTGGCAGGCGCCGGCGGAGCCCCCGGTTCCACTACGGTGAGCGTGGTTGTCAACGTCACGGCCCCGCTGCCTACCCTAACCCGGGTCACCAACGCGGCCAGCTATGCGACCGGAACAATCGCCCCGGGCGAGATTATCACGCTCTTCGCCGCCGACCCGGCGCATCCCATCGGACCCGCGACGGCCGTTGGCCTGACGCTCGATTCCACCGGCAAGGTCGCCACCAAAATCGGCAACGTAGAGGTGTTGATCAACGGGTTTGCCTCCCCGATGATCTACGCCAGCGCCACTCAGGTGGCCGCGGTCGTGCCGTATGAACTCAAGCAGTTCGTCAGCGCGAACGTGGTAGTGAAGTTCCTCGGCCAGACGTCCAACGGCGTGTCGCTGAATGTGGTCACGACGCAGCCCGGAATCTTTACGGCGAATGCCTCGGGCACCGGTCCGGGCGCAATCCTGAACAGCAACAGCACGACCAACTCGCCGTCGAACCCGGCAACGCGCGGCGACACCATCGTGGTCTATCTGACGGGCGAAGGCGAGACTTCGCCGGCAGGAGTCACGGGCAAGGTTACCACCGTGGCCGCGCCGCCGAACCCGCTAACCCCCGGACCGCTGCTGCCGGTTTCGGTGACGATCGCCGGACAGGGCGCGAACTGGAGCTTTGCCGGTGAAGCGCCGGGTTTCGTCTCGGGCGTCATGCAGTTGAACGTGATCGTCCCGACCGGGGTTCCGGCGGGCGATCAGCCCATCATGGTCACCATCGGCGGCAACCAGAGCCAGAGCGGTGTGACCGTGTCGCTGAAGTAAAAGCGCGGCGGTAAAGAGAGCGGCAAAATGTCAGGGGGTAGGCTCGGCGATATCCGCCGGGCGTACCCCTTTTCCTCGTGCGCTTAGGCCCTTACGCCCATCAGGCGGGGGTACGATCCCGATCCGGTAAATCTAGGTCTACACGTTTGGACGGTGGCATGCGTCAAAGGCTATGTGAGGGTTTTTCGACTGATTCTCGTAGTGGCAGCCGTGTCGGCATTCGCAGCCGATGCCCCGCTGGACACGCTTTTGAAGGGCGTGGAAGCTCGCTATAACAAAGCCAAAACTCTCCAAGTCCTTTTTCATGAGGATTATACACCTCCTGGGCGGCCCAAGCGGTCGGAGAGCGGGACGCTCGTCTTGCGCAAGCCGCTGAAGATGCGCTGGGACTACGACCAGCCCAAAGGCAAGCTTTTCGTGGGCGACGGCAAGAACCTCTGGCTCTATACCCCCGCCGACAATCGTGCCGAGAAGATGAAGCTCAAAGAGAGCGAAGACATGCGCGCCCCGCTCGCCTTCCTGCTCGGTAAGTTGGACTTCGATAAGGAGTTCCGCAACATCCAGGCAAAGCCGGAAGGCTCCGACACGCGAATTTCGGCCGAGCCGAAGGGCGACAACCTGCCCTACTCCGCCGTCGAATTCGTGGTGGCTGCCGATCAGCACATTAAAGTGGTGAAAGTCACCGGCTACGATCACTCGATCATCGAATTCCGGCTCGATCAGGAGAAGCTCGATATTCCGGTGGACGGCAAAGTCTTCCAATTCCAGCCACCCAAGGGCGTGCAAGTGGTGGAGGGCGAGAAGTAAGCATGGCCGATTTTGTCTTGAAGTATGCCGACGGGCGCGGCCAGATCCATCATCAGGTGGCCTCCGCGGCCTCCGAGAAGGAATTGCGCGAGAAGTACGCGCAGCAGGGCTTCCTAATTTACTCGCTGAAGGCGCGCTCGGGCGGCGCCACCAGCTTCCTGAGCGGCCGTAAGAAGCTGAATCTGGAGAAGTTCCTGATCTTCAATCAGCAATTCGTCACACTTATCCGCGCCGGCCTGCCGATTCTGAAAGCCCTCGACCTGCTGGCCGAGCGGCTCACCGATCCCAAGCTCGGCCCCTACATTAAGAATGTCCGCGACGAAGTGCGCGGCGGCACCCTGCTCAGCGAAGCCTTCCGCCAGCAGGGTATCTTCCCCAAAATCTACGTCACCTCGGTGATGGCCGGCGAGAAAAGCGGCAGCCTGACCGAGGTCATGGACCGCTACGTGAACTACCAGAAACTGGCCCTGGCGGTACGCAAGAAGATCATGGTTTCGCTCATGTACCCCTGCGTGCTGGTGGTCCTGGTGATTCTGCTGATGGTCTTCCTGGTGACTTACGTAGTCCCCACGTTCGCCAATCTTTACAACAGTATGCAGGCGAAACTGCCATTGATGACGGTCTACATGATCGCCATCGGCGAGGCGTCGCAGAAGTACATCGTGTTCATCGTGGCGGGCTTGGCGGGCGCCTTCTTCCTCTTCCGCTGGTGGTCGCAGCGCGAATCGGCCAAAGAGAAGGTGGACCAGGTCAAAATCCGCCTGCCGCTGGTGGGCGAGATCTGGTTGAAATATCAGGTGGCCCAGTTGGCGCGCATCCTCAGCACCCTGCTGGTGGGCGGCATTCCGCTGGTGCAGGCGATGGAAACCGCGGCCG
>JBDTPR010000445.1:0-5831 GCA_039932635.1 Candidatus Solibacter sp. | reverse complement strand
GTCGGGGCGCTCCTCACGGTCTACTTTGATGCAGATGTAGTCGCGGTTCATGAGCTCGGAAATGGCTTCGTTTTCGAAACTCTCGCGCTCCATGACGTGGCACCAGTGGCAGGTGGAGTAGCCGATGGAAAGGAAGATGGGCTTGCCCTCGGCGCGCGCCTTTTCGAAGGCCTCGTCGCCCCAGGGATACCAGTCCACTGGATTGTGGGCATGCTGCAGCAGATACGGACTTTTCTCTTGGGCCAGACGATTGGTATGCATAGGTTAGACGGAAGGAACCACTCTGTCTCATGGTAGCAGCGAGGGCCGATCGCGGGTTCGTTCGGGTTCGTTTTTTGGCTTGTAGTCGGTTGATAATAAGCTAGTTAGTGGAATAAATGGGTTCGTTTCGCACTTTTTTGGGGGCCGATTGCCGCGCGGAGTGCTGATCAGGCAGGATTAGATGTCCCCCCTCCAGGGATAGCACGCTCAAGCGGGCAGGGAGACGCCGCCGGTCTCGAAACGCAGTAAACAGGCGGTTTATTGTTTCGGATTGCCTGCTGCTACCGGCTCCGGTTTCGGGGCCGATTTCTGAAACTGGAGCAGTTGTTCCACTGGCAGGGCATCGGGCTGCGATGGGAGCGGCACCGGTCCAGTGATATCGAGGCCCGGCTGGCGGAGGGCCTCGGTATTGCCGTGGGGCAGCGGTCTGTTGGGGGCGGCGAGTTCGGGCACGTGCTGCCCCTGGGGGATGGGGCGGACGATTTCCGGGGTGATGATCACCAGGAGCTCGCTGTTGTTCCGGCTGATCGACTTATTTTGAAATAGTTTGCCGAGGATGGGGATACTGCTGATGCCGGGGATTTTGGAGAGGATTTCTGTGGTGTGGCTGTCCAGCAGACCGGCGATGACGAAACTCTGGCCGCTTTCTAGTTCGACCTCGGTCTGCACCCGTCGGGTGGAGGTGCCGGGGACGGTGGTGCCCGAAATGGTGACGGAGTTGGTGTAGTCGAGGGCGCTGACTTCAGGGGAGACTTGCAAGCGAATGGTGCCCCGCGGAGTCACGACCGGGAGGAAATCCAGCTTGATTCCGTATTCCTTAAAGGAGATGCTGATGGCGTTAGAGCCACCGCCGGCCTGAACCATCGGGAAGGGGAATTCTCCGCCTGCGACGAAGTGTGCCTGCGTGTTGTTGATGACCAGGAGATTGGGTTCGGCGAGAATCTGGAGCTGGCGTTTGGCTTCCAGCGCGTGGATGGCAGCCGCCAGGTTCAGATCGCGGCGGAAGAGGAAGATGTTGATGGCCTGACTCAGAGAAAAGGGGGCGCCGCCATCGGAGCTGATCAGGCCGCCGGTACCGATGACGGTGGTCTGGTTGAAGGCGGTGCTGGCGAGATTAACGCCGAGATCCAGGTTGGCGGAGCGGTCCACGTTGGCGAACTTCACCTGCAGGAGAATCTGTGGTTCGACGGGCGGCACCTCGACGTTCAAGAAGTTGACCACTTTGCCAAGCGTGGCGGCAATGGCCATAACCCGATCCGCAGTGATGAGATCCTTGACGCGGCCGCGGACGAAGGCAGTATCGTTATCGAGAGTGACTTGCACCTGGTTGCCGGGAAGGTCGCGGGCGATCTGTTCGCGGACCGCATTCAGGCGATTGGGGCTGGGCTTGACGGTGAGGTCGTAGGTCAGGCGCTCATCGTTCTCCAGCCAGACGACGAGTGAAGTCTCGCCGGCGATCTTGCCACTGATGAGCACTTCGCGCGGGCCGATGGCGACGGATTCGATCAACTCGGTAGTGGAGGCGGCAATGCGTTTTATTTTGGAGGGGCTATCGAGCATGAGCGCCTTACCGACGGTAACGGTGAGCTTTGGCGGCGCAGTGGAGGGCTCCTGGGAGTGGGCAGGGAAGCCTGCCAGGAGTCCGGTCATTACCAGGGGCAGCGTATTCAGCCAGCACATATGGGGAAAAGATCGGCAGTACCCGACTTTCGCATTAGGGCAAATTTGCAACTAAAGTTCCGGCGGCACCCTACCGATAGATGGGTGTCCGCCACAACGATGCGGCGGGCGAGGAGAAATACGGTGAATTCCACTGACCAGATTCGGATTGTGTTGTACACGCAGCAACCCTTTGTTGCCGAGGGAGTGGCCACGGTGTGCCAGACGCAAGCGGACCTGATGCTGACGGCGTGGCCCGATTCGCAGGCCGGAGCCCTGGAGTGTTTGCGAAGCATGCAGCCCGACGTATTGCTGGTCCATTTGACGGCTGGCATCAGCCTGAGCGAATTGAACGAACTCCGGTTGGCTGCGGCACATTGCCAAATTATTCTGTGGGGTCAGGAACTGGGCGGAGAATTTTCGTTCCAGGCAATGCAGTTGGGGGTGCGGAGTATCCTGCCGGATCAGACTCCGATTGGCGATTTGATGCAGGCGATCCGGAATGTTCATACGGGTGCGCTGTATTTCGACCGCGACTTGATGGAGAGCGTGCTTTCGCAGCAGCACGTGTCACTGACGCCGCGGCAGGGGCAGATCGTCTCGCTGGTTGCGCAGGGATTCAAGAACAAGGAAATTGCCTACGCGCTGGGGATCACCGAGGGAACGGTGAAGGTTTATCTATACAAGCTGTTCCGGAAATTGGGAATTAATGACCGGCTTGATATGGCACTTTATGCGCGGCGGCATTTGTTCGGGGGACAGCCGGCGTTGGAACGGGTTCAGGGGGCGCATTCCTTGTTGCTGATGGCGCGGAAGACCACTGGCGCAACTGTGGTGCACTGAGGGCCGCGGACGCGTGATTTCCGCAGCGAAGGTGGCTCGTTCCGGGCCGCCCTCAACGCCGCTTCCCGGCGCCCCACGGGTGCGCTGAGGGAGGATAGTTTCACGGCCACAATGATTGTCTGCCAAGCCGAGTGGCAAGTAAGCACTTCCGACCAGGGCAGGATTTATTGCTCAGAGCGGCGGTCCGCACCACCTACTTAGCCAGTGTCCGACATGACGGCGTTACGTCAGATGGATCGCCGGACCTGAGCGCGTTCATAGGGGTTATCCACCGCACGTCAAAGGCCGGCCGGTATTGCGGACCGAATAGGCAGGTAATACCATACAGACAGATGCGGACGATTTCATTAAAGCTGCCCGACGATCTCCTGGCGGAGCTTGAGCGAGAGGCTAAGGTGAGGCGCGTCACGAAATCCGTTGTGGTCCGCGAGAGCCTGGAAACCGTTCTACGGCGGCGGCCGGGCCGCGGCAGAGCGACGTGTTTCGATCTGGCGCGGGATCTCGCCGGCTCGCTTAAGGGTATGCCGCGCGACCTTGCGCACAACCCGAAATACATGGAGGGATTCGGGGAGTAATGGACCAAGTCGCACTCTCGATACGGGCCGCTCGTCAGCTTTCTGGCGGCCGGCCCGTAGCTTCACGCATGGGTTGTCGAACAGTGGAAGGGACTGCGTCCGCCGCTGCTCACGTGTGAGCCGGTCCTGACCGAAGCGGCGTTTCTCTTGAAACGGGAGGGGCGCGAGACTGACGCTCTCTTCGCGCTGTTGGAGAGAGGAGTCATTCGAATCGCAATTGCGGTCGAAAAGGAGCAAGCGGACCTCCGCGCTCTGATGCGGCGGTATCGTAATCGGCCGATGTCACTGGCAGACGCGTGCCTGGTCCGGCTTTCTGAAATTCACGGCGCGGCCGAGGTGCTGACACTGGACGGCGATTTCCGAATTTATCGTAGGCATGGCAATAAGGTGATACCGGTGCGGATACCCGAGTAACTCAAGATCCGCCCGTGGAGATGACTGGATTAGTATGCTCGCGGGCATACCGCTGAGATACGCGTTAGGGGAGGTAATCGTCGCCGAAGGCTCCGGCGACACACTTTGTCCGAGTCGTGCGTTATCCCCCCGGCATCTCAATTGCGAACGCGAAGACCTCGGTAACGCACGAAGAGGCCAGCTTAGGCCCCGCGTTGGTGTAGGATGTCATCAGGTCGTCCAACTGGAGCAATCGCATGAATATCCATCACCTCGTGCTGTCCGTGAGCCGCTGGCTCCTGTCCCTGGGATCCCTCATGTTGGTGGCCGGCCACGCGGCAGGCGCAGACCTCTCGAAGTTCAGGCGCATCGAGCCGCAGTTCATCGCGGCGCTGGGAGACCCCGCGGCCACCTCCGGCAACGGCGCGCAATCATGGGGCTTGTGGAACCAGGACCCGGGCCCGCGCGCTTGCAAGCTGGACCACTACCCCCAATTGAAGGCGACCGGCGTGGCGCCGGCGCAGTGGAAATTCGACGCTTCTGATTGGTGGCTGGAAGAACACGGCTTGATCATGGAGAAGCCGAGCTTTCCGCTGCCTGCTGGGAAATACCTCGTCACGGGTGACCGCGAGGTGACGACCGTCCTGACAGTTCACCCCAAGGACAAAAACGGCGATCAGCGGTGGGAACTCGCCGACGGCGCGACCCTTTACGATGTCACCCATCTCGGATGCCGCTCCGCACGCTACACGCCGGCGAAAGATGCCAACGCGTGCTCGCCTGCGAACGCTCCCACCAAGGTTTTCCCTGTGAATACGGGGGCTGCCATGCCTGCCGTGAACGGCTGCCACAAGCAGGACTACACGGTTTTGATTGTCGTTGGGCTGCCTGTCGGTCACTGAGCGGCCGCACGCACGCGTAACAACCACGATGACACCTGACACTACTTCTTCATAGCGGAAGGATCAGATTATTGCTCCCGAGTAACGCCGTAGTGTTTTACCGGGACCAGCGGGCGGATTGTCTGCGATAACCGGCCAATGTTTGAGTGAGGGGCTGGATGACGCGATGAGGGCCGGCCGATTCGTTCACGATCGGCTCTGATTGAAGTCTCGGAATCGGCAGGGCGCAACGGTGCTTGGAACTCCGCACTGAAAGCGAAGGTTGGGGCGCATAGTACAATTAGGCAACTGGAGTCGTCGATCCCATGAACATCCGAATTGCCGCAGTCCTTTTGGGCTTTGCGGCCTCCGCAGCAGGACTGTTTGCAGCGGAAACACCGCCCACGCGTCCCAAGTCCGGCAAGGTCGAAATCATGCCTTTGAGTGAAGTCCAGAAGGGTATGAAGGGCACTGCCTGGACGGTCTTTCAAGGTACCGAGCCTGAGGCGGTGCCGGTGGAAATCATTGGGATCGCGAAGGGCATCTGGGGTCCGAAACAGGACATCATCATCGGCAAGATGGGCGGCAAAGCACAGCGCACCAGCGTGGCCGCCGGGATGAGCGGCAGCCCGGTGTACGTGAATGGCAAGCTGATCGGGGCGGTGTCGCTGCAGATGGTGCAGTTTTCACCGGATGCCATCTGCGGGATCACGCCGATCGAACTGATGCTGGAAATCAACGGCAAAGACACGTCCCGGCCGATGGGGTCGCGCGCGCCCGGGAAACCGGTGTCGGAGAACGGGCAGGCCAGCGTGGGGAGCATGCTTGAGGCGTTGGCGCCAATGGAATCGCAACTGGTGATGACCGGGATGCAACCGGAGACGCTGCGCGATTTCGGCGCGGTATTCCAGCAGTTGGGTGTGCGCGCGGTGCAGGGCACGGGCAGCGTGTCCACGCGCGGCAGCAAGCCCGTGGCGGGCTGGGAGAAGGCGCTGAATCCGGGCGACGCAGTGTCGGCAGTGCTGGTGGACGGCGATATGGGGATGTCCGTGTTCGGCACGGTCACCTACAACGATGGCAAGCGCGTGTTGGCCTTCGGGCACCCGATGTTCAACCTGGGTCCGGTGGACATCCCGATGGCGAAGAGCGAAGTGGTGACGACGCTGGCCAGCCAGTTCCAGCCCAGCAAAATGATGAATGCGCTGGACGTGGTGGGCTC
>JBDTPR010000444.1:0-5849 GCA_039932635.1 Candidatus Solibacter sp. | reverse complement strand
TGAGGCGAACGTTCTCAAATTCGAAGAGCTTCTGATACTGCTTGATGATGGCGTTCTTGGGCCGGGTCAGAATCTGAATGAGGGCCGCGCGGTCGAGATCTTCCAACACGGCATGCACCGGGAGGCGGCCAATGAATTCGGGGATGAAACCGAATTTGATCAGGTCCACCGGCTGGGCCTGGCTCAGCAGGTCGATATCGCGGCGTCCGCTGACGCTGGCGCGGCTGATGGTCTTCTCTTCTTCCTGAAGGAAGCCCATGCTCTTCTTGCCGGTACGGCGCGCAACTACCTTTTCGAGCCCCACGAAAGCGCCACCGCAGATGAAGAGGATGTTGGTGGTATCCACCGGAGTGAATTCCTGGTGGGGGTGCTTACGCCCGCCCTGCGGCGGAACGTTGGCCACGGTGCCTTCGAGAATCTTTAACAGGGCCTGTTGCACGCCCTCGCCCGAAACGTCGCGGGTGATGGAGGGGTTCTCATCCTTGCGGCAGATCTTATCGATTTCGTCGATATAGATAATGCCCTGCTGGCACTTCTGCACGTCGCCATCGGCAGCCTGAAGAAGTTTGAGGATGATGTTCTCGACGTCCTCGCCGACGTACCCGGCCTCGGTGAGGGTGGTGGCGTCCACGATGGCGAAGGGAACGTCCAGAATCTTGGCCAGAGTCTGGGCCATCAGGGTCTTGCCAGTGCCCGTCGGGCCGATCAGCAGGATGTTGGACTTCTGTAGCTCGACCTCGGAATTGCGCATGCGGTTCATGTGGATCCGCTTGCAATGGTTGTAGACGGCGACCGCCAGCTTCTTTTTAGTAGCTTCCTGCCCGATTACGTACTGATCCAAAAACTCCTTCACTTCCAGGGGTTTGGGGATCTTGTTGGGAGTTCCGGAAGGGGCTTCGACCTTGTCGTCTTCGAGAATGGAATTACAGACAGCAATGCACTCGTCGCAGATGTAGGCACGAGGATAGTCGCTGGGCGAGGAGATGAGTTTCCCGACTACGTCCTGACTCTTATGGCAAAACGAACACCGTAAAGCATCATCGGATCCGGCACGCTTCACGCGAATTTCTCCTCTTCCGCTGTTGGCACAGCGCCGTCAGGGTAGGGCACACTTCCAAGTACGCTCCTATTATCACCTGAACACGGTTGCTTAGCAATCGACCCTGAGATAACCATCCGGGGGTATATCGTTGGTTAATTTTGGTTAATGTCGGCAGCACGGGCGGGCCGTGCCACTGGTATATAGATGCGGCAGTACGGGGCCGCGATGCGCGAAGACGTCAGAGGGACCCAAGCAAGGGACCGCTCCCTCACGGTGACGGCTCTGATTGGCTACACCTAGGACTCGGCGGTTTTCCGGGCATGCTCGAAAAGGAAGTTGAGCGTCTTCTCGGTCTGGATGTGGCTGGCGATGCGGCCGAGGGTGCCGTCCTTCTCGAATTCCATGTGAACGGCCGCCACGGGTTTGCGCATTTGCTTGGCGGCCTTTTCGACCTCGCCATCGACTTCGTCGCGGGTGGCGTGGATGGCTTCGCGTTCGCTGACCTTGCCGAGGAGCATAGAGGCTTTGACTTCGCGCTGGGCCTTCTCCTTCTGCGTTTCCTTCAGCTTTTCCCAATCGAGATTCAGCTTACGGGGATCGATGCCCTGCTCCGCCATGGCGCGCAGGCGGGTTTCGACGCGGTTTTTGATCTGGCGTTCGACGAAAACTTCGGGGACCGGAAAATCGTGCGCGTCCACCAGTTTATCGACCAGGGAATTCTTGGCTTCCTGCTGGGCCTCATGCTGGCGCTGCGAGAAGATGGACTTGCGGACGGCGTCCTTGAGTTCGTCCACGGTGCGGTAATCGCCGAGTTCCTGGGCGAACTCGTCATCGAGTTCGGGAAGATCTTTGCGGCGCAGGCCTTTGAGGATGGCGTGGAATTTGACGGTCTTGCCGGCGAGCTTTTCGGAGCCGTAGTCGTCGGGGTAGGTGACGTCGAAATCCTTTTCATCGCCGGGAGTAAGACCGCGCAGGTTCGCGGTGAAGGCGTCGAAGGTATCCTTGGCGCCGATTTCGAGCTGCATCTCGTCGGATTTCACGGGGTCGCCATCGACGCCCGAGAGACTTTCGAGCGAAACGACGGCGAAATCGCCATCTTCGACGGGGCGGGGATCGACGTTGACGTACTGCGCCTTCTGCTCGCGGAGTTCGTCGACGCGCTTGGTGACGTCCTCGTCGGTAACCGCAGGATCCTGGTAGGGGACTTCGAGGTTGGTGTATTCGCCGAGGGTGATCTCGGGGAAGACCTCAAAGGTGGCCTTGAACTTGAGCGGCGCGAAATCGTGGAAATGGATGTCGGTGATGTCGGGCGTATCGACGGCGTTCAGGTTCTCGGCCTCAAGCTGCTTTTGCAGGTGGACGGGGATGAGGTTCTCGAGGACCTTCTGCCGGATATCACCGGCGAACTGCTTGCGGATGAGGCTGGCGGGGGCCTTGCCGGGGCGGAAGCCCTGGAGGCGGGCGCGCTTCTGGATGTCGTCGACGACGCGGCTGGTTTCGCTCTCTACCACATCAACGGGAATGGAGATTTCGAGAGAGTGCTTGCAACCTTCTACTAATGCCAAGTGGAATTTACCTCGGGGAAAGAGTAATGGGTAAATCTTATGATAACACGACCTCCGGGCGGGAATCGGGCGTCGATTCTGAGGGCGGAGCGGGGTCTAGGGAGGGTTGGGCGAGGGGTGACGGAACGAAGCCAATTTCGGGGGAAGCGACTGAGGGACATAGGGTTAGAGCGGGGGCCGGGGCGGGCTCAGGGATGGGAGCGGGGGCTGGGAGGGGGTCGCCGAGGAGTTTGAGGGCGCGGTCGCGGCCGCGGCGGGTGGCGTCGAGGCGGCGCTGGAGGGCGGCGAAGATCTTGGCGTTCTGGGAGACCACTTTGCCCTGGCGCTGAGTGTCGGGGACGGGTCGGAAGGCCTGTGCATCCTGGTAATTCCAGAGGGAGGCCTCGGAGGTATCGAGTCGGCGGAGGGTCCATTCGGTGCGAATGAGGTCGTCAACGAGGCCGCGGGCAACGGGGTTGGAAGGTTGGTAGGCAGCGTAGTATTCGTCGATGAGTTGCTGGAGGTCGGAGGCCTTTTCGCCGGTGATGATGACGGATTTGGCGTGGATGCCGGTTTTCAGGGCATTCATGGAAGAGGCGGCCTTGCCTGCGAAGGAGGCGGGGCCGGTGGATTTTTGAGAATTGCGGCGGTTGGCGTCGAGTTGTTTTTGAGTGGCCATGGAGAGCGGGCTCCTGGTTGGAGGGTAGTACACGCGCGGGCGGGTGTTGGGGGGCCTTTGGCTGTAAGTGATTGATGGCTTGGCGCGAATATTTTCGATGTTAGGGCTTCGATGGATATGAGGATCTCAAGCTATTGCAGTACTATCATCATCACCTCGGGAAGTCTATCTTCTGCGTTTACCTCTGGGATGAGAAGGCATCGAAGTTCCGGTATGAACCACAGATACCAATGCCCGATCCGGTGCCTCACGCCGAAAGTAAGACGATAACAACCCACGACGAGCGGATGGGCGGCACCAGCGCCGATGCGGTATATGTGTGGTCGGGGAACAAGATCATCGAAATTGCAGAGTGGGGTTTGGCAAACGACTTCGGAATGGTTGGCGCTAATGCCAACTGCCCATGGACGGCGTGGTGTTCAAAGCGGATAAACGGGAAGATGCGCCGCGTGGCGATGAAGTCCACGGGCTGTAACGACACCGCTCAGGCGCCGGTCCAGTGCACACCGCCACCACGCTCGGTTTACTCTCCGAAAATCCACGCGAAGTGAGGCGGAACGGTTGGTGCTATCCGTTAACGGCTAGATATCTTTCGAGCTTATCGAACGATTCCGACCAACCCTGGACGCAGTCCTTCTGCATCTCGTCGGGGATCCCCTGCTGGACTAAGCGGAACCGGCTCGCCGCCTTGCCTGCGGCCTCGAACTCGAATGTAATGGAGATCTGTTCCGGCCATTGCCCGGGCATCCCTGCCTCATGGGCCGAGATCACACGTCCCTTTTCGTCCGCGAAGCTGTCCGTCATCACAATGCGCTGGTTCTCAACGATCTCCTCGAACTCGCCGGTCATGCCGCCGCTGGCATCCTTGCCCTGGACTCGGCCCTTCATACTAATGAAATACTGGCCACCTTCGCGGAAATCGAAATCGATTCGGCCGGCGTGCAGCCCGTCGGGCCACCACCAGGATTTCAAAGCCTCGGCAGAAGTAAAGGCTTCATAGAGGAGCGCGACGGGGACTTGGAAGTCCCGGCGGATCTCCAGCAGTTTAGGGGTTGGGGCTGAACCTTCAGCTGTCGAAGACTGATTTCGTTTATCTTGCCTGGTCTGCATGAAAACCACCTCAGCCTAATTTTTTTGCACGTCGGGGGCCACAGAGATTTCCTATCCCTGTCGGGCCTCCATTAATCGCTGGCGCTTACGCCCCACGATCGAATAATAGATTGAGAAACCCGGCCCCAGGATGATGGGATAGATGATCCCGGAACTCCCACCCATTTCGCTTCCCCCAAACCCTACTATGGCAAGCGACACCACCGCAACGAACGCCTGCAGAGAGGCCGCGCCGATACTTACCTTTGTGGCAAACACCTCCACGTCGTCTAGTTCCAGTGCGTGCCGTCGCCTGAGCGCATGTCCGAACAAGAGCATGAAGATCAGTGCTACGGCGAGGTACCCGCTGCTGAAAATAGCCATGAGGTGCGCCATTTGGTGCGGCTCGATGACGTTTTCCGTCACCCCGTTTGCTAAATGCACTTGCAAGCTGTGCCGGGTCCAGATGTTGACCAGCAAAGTGAACAGGAATTTCAGCGGATAGACATAAAACAGAACCACGAACAGCAGGATGAAATTGAGCATCGTGGAAGTCGAGTCCTGCAGGTTATAGCGGCGAAAGTAGCGATACTGTTCGAGCCAAACTTGCATTAAACCCATAAAGCAAATTGCAAACGGCACAAACCCGCGCATCAGTTCGGCCAGCTCATTAAAGGTCTTAGGCACCTCGAGCGACACCACCAGCAGTGTCACTGCGAAGGCAAACACCGCATCGCTGAGGCCTTCGATACGTGCGATCTCGCCGCCTCGCCAGCGGAAACCCGGCTCGTGTTGTTTGTGGAGCAAATGTTCACGAAGCATCGCCAGAAATTGTACCACCGGCGCCTACTCAGAGCCTGAATGGGCAAGCGTGCGTCCCACCTCGAGTTTCAGATTGCGAAGAGTCCGCATCCGCGGCCCACGTGGTGTCACCGATCACCGCAGTCGCAGACGTCAGGTATGTCCGGTCGGATTTTCCATGCCGTCGATGACCAGACATACGGACACTGGAATCGGGCAGCGCGATCATTTACCCGCCGGCCCCCTTGTCCGTTGAAGATGGAGCACTTCACGATCCAGGCGAAAAGCATTTCCCGGCAACTACGAGGCTCCCCGAACGTTGGCGGGCGGAGCGCCAATCTACATGGCCGATTTTAATCATGGCCCGCCGGTGACCAAAAGGAGAAGAGTGTTCACTAATACGCTTAAGATCAGAAGAAAGTCTGCGTCAGCAGCCCAGAATTTCTGGAAGTGCTCCCAGGCGCCGCAATTACCCCAAGCCCTGTTGGCCTTGCGGATTTCCTCGCCTTCGCGCTCGAGTTGCTCTTCTGGCTGAGCGGCCAGCGACGGGGGCATGCCGGTCCGGCACGGGCCGGCTGTTTCCATAACCCCACTTTCCTGGAATTTGGCTCCGCGGCCTTCATGTCGCCGGTAAATGCTACGCCGTCAGGGAGGGTCTATCGCTGTGCCGAGCACATGTCAGCAACGCGCCCGT
>JBDTPR010000443.1:0-5853 GCA_039932635.1 Candidatus Solibacter sp. | reverse complement strand
TGATCTACGACGCCTCGAGCGATCACGGCGCGGAAGTCTTCACCGTCCCCGCCGCGGCCAACGGCAAGCCGGCGCGTGTGCTGCTCAACGCGTCGAGCGCGTCATTTTCCAATGACGGCAAATGGATCTACTTCCAATCGCGCGGCCAGATCTGGAAAGCCACTGCCGCGGGCGGCAATCCGCAGGCCATTGCCGAGGAACGAGGCGCCGGTCAGCCCGTGGAATCCGGCGATGGCAAGACGATCTACTTCCGCGCGCGCGGAGGCATCATGAAGATTCCGGCCGCGGGAGGCGAAGCCGAGGAGGCCTTCGAAGGGCAGCACGACATGTGGGGACCTACCACGCTGCAGCCCACCAAAAAGGGGATGTACTTCACCGAGTTCGAGCGCAGGCAGCGCGGCATGGTAGTGTCCTTCTACGATTACGCCGCCAAGAAAAGCGAAGTGGTCTTCCGCCTGAAGGACGCTAACTGGGGCAACGGGGGCAGCTACTCCATCTCACCCGACGGCAAGTCGATTCTGTATGCGAGGGTGGATCAGTCGCAGACCAATCTGATATTGGTCGAGAACTTCCGGTAAGAGTTAGCCACGGATGGACACGGATTCACACAGATAACACCAACGCAAACCAGTTTTTTCTGATCCGTGTCCATCCGTGGCAAATGATCTTCTTACCCCACGCTCATCCAGAAGCTCTCGCGCCACTTCCCGCCCGGCGCCACGCTCTGCAATTCCTTGTAGACTCCGTCGTGGGCCAGATTGAAGCCATTGGTGATCGCCGCCATAGGCTCGAAGCAAATGAAATCCTGCCCGCGCGGAGCATACACCACCGCGGTCGTGTACTTGCGACCGTAGGCCACGGTAAGCCGCTCCCGCCCGCCTTCCACCATGAATCGCGCCAGCCCGTCCGCGTCGCGCACCAGGTTTCCGAACACGTCATCGAGCACGCCCATGCTCAATGAGTAAGGATCCGCGAATTCAATCGGCTTCGCCTCCCCTGTGGGGATCAACTGCGGATTGAGCACCATATGATCGCGCGCCGCGAAATGCACGTGCCATTCATCCCGCTTCGTATCATTCAAGCGGAAATAAGGATGGAACCCGATCGCCACGGGCATGGGTTCATTCCCGTGATTCTCGATCTCCGTCTCCACTTCCACCTTGCCGTCGCGCAGCCGGTACGTCATCGATAGGGTATGCGGAAACGGAAACTGCGCCATCATCTCCGTGTACCGCCAGAATTCCAGCTTGCTCGTGGCCCAGGCCGACGTCGCGTCCGCCTTGGCCTCCACCAGTTTCCATTCCTTGGAAAAGCCCAGCACGCCGTGAATCGGCTTCTTATTGCCGTCAAGCCGCAGGTTCCCGAGATTGGGATTCAGCAGGTACTTTTTGCCGTTCGCCCAGAACGCGTCGCCGTCCAGGCGGTTGGCCCACGGACCCAGGAAGGGCACGCCGCACATCCTCGGCTGCTTGGCGAAGGCCGCCACCCCCGCGTAGGGGAAGTACAAATAATTCTTCCCGCCGACGCTCCACTTGTAGGCCATGTTGCCCACGCCCGGCGCGATCTCCACTTCCGTCTTGCGCGCCACGTCGGCCAGTTTCACCGTGTCCACGCCTTCAATCGCCGTCTGTTTTGCGGTGTAGTTGTTAGGGCTCATCGTATGTCATCCAGATCGCGCAATTCCAGGTCCGTATCTTTCTGGCAGCAGACGCAGGGACCCGGAGCGTATGCGCGAATGTAGCATACGTCGCACCAGTAGGTGATCATCTTGGGCTTGCCGCCCTCGCGCACCACCAGCGCCCGCGTATGCTGCCCGTCCACCAGAAACTTATCGGTCGCCGTGAAGTGTCCCGTCGCCTCCACTTCGAACCCATCCACGCGCGGATCGTGCAGCACCTTGCGAGTAGGCTGATCCCCATCCAATAGGATGCGCCGGTGCTCCGCGGTCTCCAGCACAGTAGCTTCTCCCGAGCGCACCAGCAGCTTCCCGCGCAGGGTCTCCGTTTTAGGAGTCGCCGCCGCCAGCGCCAACGCCATCCCGAGGCAACATGCCAATACCCTCATCCCTCGATTGTACGCCGGGCAGTTATGTTTGGATCGCGACTCCGTCCGGTAGTACCATTCGTGCATGCCGCGAGTGGAGCGAATCACGAGTTTGGAAATTCCGCGTGCCTGAGACCGAGCGAGCGAAACCCGGCGTCTCCCGCTTGCTCATTATGTCCGCGCTCGACGCGGACATGCGCCGCCGCCTGCTCGAGTCCCCCGACGAAGTCTTCCAGGAATTCGACCTCACCACAGAGCAGCGCGAACTTCTTCGCCAGCCCGATCACCGCCTGCTCCGCCTATTCGCCGCCGCACTCGCGGACGAAGTGGAAGCCTCCGCTCCGGCGGCTAAAGCGGCCGTGACACAGCCGCATGCCATCGTCCAGGCTCGCTCACTGCCCGATATTTCGCTGGCCGTCACTCTCGTCCCCTGTGCGCAATACGAGAACGGCGAACTCCGCACATTTGCCTATGCGGTGTGGGTGAATCCCTTGCCTCAGGGAGCCGATCCGGCGAGCCTGCCGGCGCCGCAAGGAGCCGAGTTTCCAGGCCAACCGCTGACTCCGTTGCATGCCGTGATGCATGTCTCCGCCGTACAAATGCAGGACGCCTCCGGCGGTCCGCAAGTCGGCCTGACTGCTGCGCTGCTACAAGCCACCAACATGACCTCACCTCCACCACCCGAGGCCGCTGGAAGATCCGGCGGATCGCCTTTTGGCAGCGACGTAGGTTCGGTGGAAGTGCAGTCCGCCGTCGCGGCGGTGCGCAATGCTCCCGGCGAAACGAGATATGACCGGCTGCTCGATCTGCTGCACGCGCTGCGCGGCAAGGAGGCGCTATGACCGACATCTGGGTCGCCGGACTTGGCTTGCAAACCGTGACTCAGGTGACCCGCGAGGTGGAACTCGCAATCCGAGCTTCGCGCGAAGTCTTCTACCTCGACACGGGCGTCGCGACCAGGACATTTCTTGAATCTCTCTGCCCGCAGGTCACGTCGCTGTACGAAGAGAGTTACGCAGAGGAGGCGCCGCGGGTTGGCGCTTACGAGCACATGGCGGCGCGCGTTGTCGACGCGGCTCTCGATCATCCGCCGATCACGTTCGCAGTCCACGGCCACCCGTTGGTCGCCACCCACCCGCCGTTTCTCGTTCTGGAATTGGCGAATGCGCTGGACATAAAGGTCTCGGTCCTGCCCGGCATCTCTGCAATCGATGTGATGTTCGCCGACCTGCGGCTCGACCCCGTGATTCATGGCGTCCAGATGTACGAAGCTACCGACCTGTTACTGCGGCGCCGGCCCTTGCAGCCCGATGTGCCCGCGATCATCTGGCAGATCGGGCCGCTGGAAACCTGCCTGCACAGCATGGCGGTATCGCGGCCGGAGCGATACTCCCGCCTGGTCGCCCACTTGCGGCAATATTATCCGCCGCGGCACGAGGTGGCGGCAATCTACTGCTCACCGCACCCCATTCTGCGACCCGCTATCTTTCGTTTTGCGCTTGAAGATATGGGGGCATACGCAGCGGAGTTCCACGCGGGATTCTCGCTCTACGTGCCGCCCGCGGCTGGGCGGCCGGTGCACGACTACGACCTGCTGGCGAAGCTATACAGCGTCGAACATCTGCGAACCATCACGCATTCCTGAACGGCGGCCTGGCGCGGCTAACCCAGCAGCTAACCCTTCACGCCCGCTTCCCCCAGGTACTCCCGCATCACTTTCGCGTAATGCGGAAACGCGACTTCCGGCTCCTCGATCTCGGGATGCCAGCGCTTTTCCCATTCGAAACAGTAATAGCCCTTGTAGCCACTGCCGGCGAGCACCCGCACGGTCTCTTTCACCGGGATGTCGCCTGTGCCTGTCAGCACATACTTCCGGTCGTCCTTGGGCTTCCCGGGAATTGGCACCGAGTCCTTGAGGTGGGTATGCCGCGTGTACTTGCCCAATTCCTTGAACGTGTCCGCGGGCTTCTCGCCTTCGACGCAGGTATGATGCGCGTCCCACAGGAAGGCGACGTTCTTCGATTTCGCGCCCTCCATGATGGCCCTGATGTCCTCCACGCGGCGAAACTCCCCGTGCGACTCGACAATCACCGTCACGCCCGCGGGCCGTGCGTATTCGCCCAGTTCATGCAGCCCATCGCTGATGCGGGCGTATGTCACACGCTTCTCCTCGCCCGCGACAAACTGATTCGGGAACACGCGGACATAGGGAGTGTGCAGTTCGTGGGCAAGATCGATGAAGCGGCGCGCCTCGTCCATATGCTTCGCGCGCTTGGCTGGATCGGGCTCATGCATCTGCGCGGAAGCCCCAAGATCGGAGATCTTGAGATTCGCCGCCGCCAGATCCGCCAGTGTACCTTTCAGGCGAGTGCCGCCGAACTCGGCGCATTTCGGCAGGTCCATCTGATCTTGAATGCCGCGCAACTCGAGTGCGGCGAAGCCCCACTGCGACGTGTTTTTGACAATCGTGCCCCAGTCCCACTTGGGGCAGCCCAAGGTCGAAACCGCAATCGGCAGTTGCCCGGCAGGCTCCGAGGAACCGATGGCGGTAGCAGCCACTGCGGCGGTGGTCAGACGTAAAAGGTCGCGGCGTGTCATATCCAGATCTTAAACGATATCCGCAGCTCCTACGCGTCTGGTATCGTATCGCAGAGGCGTCCACATCATGGAAACGAACCAGAGCAAAGTTTCGAGCGGAGCGATCCAGCTATACAACCTGTTCATTCACGGTGAAATTGACCGGCGTGCCTTTATGGAAGGCCTGCAAAAGTTCGCGACCGGCACCATGACCGTAGCCGCGCTTGCCCAGGCACTGATGCCGAACTACGCGGCGGCGCAGCAGGTGTCGCGGACCGACGAGCGCATCAAAGCCGGTTACGAAACGGTCCCGTCGCCGCAAGGCAATGGCACCATCAAGGGTTATCTGGTGCGCCCCGTGAGCGCCGACACGCGTTCGGCAACTGCCGCCAAACTGCCCGGAATTTTGGTGGTTCACGAGAACCGCGGCTTGAATCCGCACATCGAGGATGTGGCACGCCGTTTTGCGCTGGCCGGTTTCATGGCCTTCGCACCGGACGGGCTCACTTCCGCCGGCGGCTTCCCCGGCGACGACTACCGCGGCGGACAGATGTTCACCAAGATCGACGGCAAGAAGATGTTCGAAGACATGGTCGCCGCGGCGCTCTGGCTGAAGGGCCGCGCCGATTGCACGGGCAAGATCGGCGTCACCGGTTTTTGCTATGGCGGCAGTGTGTCCAACAACCTGGCCGTGCGGCTCGGCGCGGACCTTTCGGCGGCGGCGCCTTTCTACGGCGGCGCACCCACCGCCAAGGAAGATGTGGCCAAAATTAAGGCGGCGATCATGGTGCATCATGGCGAACTCGATACGCGCCTGGCGCAGGCCTGGCCTGCGTATGACGCCATGCTGAAGGAAGCCAGCCTGCCTCACGAGGGCTACATTTATCCGGGCGCGGTCCACGGCTTCCACTGCGACGCGACTCCCGAACGCTACAACAAGGCCGCCGCCGATCTCGCCTGGGGACGTACGGTGGACTGGTTCAACAAGCACGTGCGCGCTTAAGCCGGAGGCCCTGGCAGGACTCTTGAGCATCGGTGCTTTTCAACCCGTCAGAAGGGCAGAAGATTTCGTCAACCTCTTGACGTTACCAATTGGTCACGTTACTATGTAATCACGTATGGAGGAGCTGTAAACATGAAGTTAGACGAAATGACGCTCGATGTGGAACAGCACGTGGAAGTGAAGGCGCCGATCGGCAATGTCTACCGCAGCGTGCTGCACCGCTTCGGCGA
>JBDTPR010000442.1:0-5881 GCA_039932635.1 Candidatus Solibacter sp. | reverse complement strand
CTGATGGAACCGGATTGCGAACTGCACCTGGATGGTGGGGAATGACGATCCAGGAGGCGGCCGCAGGGTTGCGCGCGCGCCGGTTCTCGGCGGTGGAACTGGCGACGGAAGCCATCGCACGCATCGAGCGCCACGATGCCGTGCTGGGGACGTTCATCACGCTCACCACAGAGCAGGCGCTGGCAGAGGCACGGCAGGCCGATCAGGAGCTGGGTGCGGGCGCCGATCGCGGACCGCTGCACGGCATCCCGATCGCGCTGAAGGATCTGTTCTGCACCAAAGGCGTGCGCACCACGGCGGGGTCCAAGATCTACGCGGGCTTCGTGCCGGAGATGGACGCGACGGTGGTGGAGCGGCTGCGCGCGGCGGGCGCGGTGATGCTGGGCAAACTGAATATGCACGAACTGGCGTACGGCATCACGTCGGCGAATCCGCACTTCGGGACGGTGCGCAATCCCTGGAATACGGCGCACAGTCCCGGCGGGTCGAGCGGCGGCTCGGGCGCGGCGGTGGCGACGGGGATGGTGTTCATGGCGATGGGTAGCGATACGGGCGGCTCCATCCGTATCCCGGCGTCGTTCTGCGGCACGGTCGGGCTCAAGCCGACTTATGGGCGGGTGAGCAGGTATGGTGTGCTGCCGCTGGGCTACAGCCTGGATCACGTGGGTCCGCTGACCAGGTCCGTGCGTGACGCCGCACTGGCGCTGAATGCGCTGGCCGGATACGACTCGCGGGATCCGGCGTGCTCACGCGCGGCGGCTGGCGATTTCGTGCCGGAGCAGGGTTGCTCGCTGCGCGGGGTGCGGATCGGGGTGCCTGAGAACTTCTTCTTCGAGTACTTGCAGGAGGACGTAGAGCGCTCGGTGCGTGCGGCGATTGCGACCGCCGAGCGCTTGGGCGCGGTGATCAAAACGGTGCGCGTGCCCGACATCGCTGCCTTGAACGCGATAGCGCGCATGGTGCTGCTTTCCGAAGCGGCGGCTGTGGGCGAGGCTTTTGCGGACCGGCGGGAAGATCTGGGCACGGATGTGCGGGCGCTGATGGATCAGGGACGCCTGATTGCTGCGGCCGACTATGTGAATGCGCAGCGGCTGCGAAGGCAGATACGCCACGAGTTTGCGAAGTTATGGGCGGAGGTGGATTGCATCGTGGCGCCGGCGACTCCGAACGTGGCTCCGAAGATCGGTGAGACTACGCTGCAACTAGGCGGGCGGGAGGAGGACGTGCGCCTGGCGACTACGAGGCTGGCGCGCGGAGTGAATGCTCTGGGCTTCCCGGCGCTATCGATCCCTTGTGGTATTAGCTCGGAAGGGCTACCTGTGGGCTTGCAGATTATTGGCGCGGCCTTCGACGAAGCTGGGATTCTGCGAACGGGTGCGGTGCTCGAGGATGCCGGAGTAGGTATTCCCCCGTGTCCGATGGCCGCCTAAAGAGTAATCGATCTTACAGTATTGAAATTCCTCCAGATATCCATTGGCCTCTTTACCTACGTTTGTTAGGTAAATTACGATTAACCTTTGCAGGACTGAATAAGTCCTCCGTAAAGTCATATATCCCCTTCAAATCTTGAGTTTCAGCATGTTACGCAGGTATCCGCCCCTTGGAGGTGGTGCTTGCCTCTACCAAAAACCAGCACTCCCGCAGTGGCGCATTGAGTAACTGACTGATAACCAAAGAATTTTACTCTTAGGGCTGGTGGAAGGCAGCGTGCTTAACGATTGCAGTTAACTATTGCGCTCGAATCACCTAGAGGAGATATATGAAAACTACTGTAGTGGCAATTCTTCTGGCGATGTTAAGCCTGGCCGGGATTAGTTACGGCCAGGCAATTGACGCCAACCTGGTCGGCAATGTTGCGGATGCGAGTGGCGCTGCTGTGCCGAACGCCAATATCGAGATCCAGCACTCAGGCACGGGAGTGAAGAACAGTACAAAGACTAACGCCGACGGTCAATACCGATTCAACAATATCCCGATCGGTCTCTATAACGTAACAGCCACGGCGGCGGGCTTCGCCACTGCCACGTTGAAGAACGTAGACATACAGCTCTCTAAGACCAGCACAGCCAACATCAGCTTGCAGGTCGGTTCGGTCTCCACGAGCGTGGATGTCTCGGAAGTTGGCGCGGTAATCGACACCACGACGGCGCAGTTGCAATCCAACTTTGACGCACGGCAGATCGTTAACTTGCCGATTATTGAGAATGCGAACGGACTGTTCGGCGCGTTGAATCTCTCGCTACTGAGCGCCGGCGTGACTTCGAACGGCGGTGTCGGCCAGGGGACAGGCCCGTCGGTGGGCGGACAGCGCCCCATGAACAACAACTTCATGATCGAGGGCGTCGATAACAACAATAAGACCGTAACCGGACCGCTGGTTTACGTTCCAACCGAAGCGACGGCGGAATTTACTCTGCTGCAGAATCAGGTGGGCGCGGAGTTCGGACACTCCTCGGGTGGACAATTCAATACGGTTGTGAAGAGCGGCACCAACGAAGTTCACGGTTCGCTTTACGAATACTTCCAGAATCGCAATTTGAACGCGGTGGACGCGATCTATTCCAACCAGGGAATTCGCAGCAACCCTCGTTACGATCAAAACAAGCTCGGTATGTCGGTGGGCGGCGCCCTGATTAAGGATAAGTTGTTCTATTTCGGCAACGCCGAATATGCGCCTCTGGGCGTCGGCAGCACGACTTCGACTCCGGTGCTATCTCCCACGGCGGCCGGCTTCGCAACCCTGGACAAGATGCCCGGCTTGTCGGCCAACAACTATTCGATCTTCAAGAAATATGTGAATCCCGCACCGTCGGCCAGCGAAACGGTCAGCGTGAACGGCGCGAATATTCCGGTTGGCGTATTGCCTATCACGGGCGCCAATTACACGAATTTTTACACGTTCCTGGGCAGCGTCGATTTCAACATGTCCACCAACGACCAGATTCGCGGGCGTTTCATCAACAACCGTTCTGACTCGCTGGACAACGCGGCGACTCTGCCTGTTTTCTGGACCACACTCCCGCAGCGCTTCTATCTGGTCTCGTTGGCCGAGTATCATACCTTCTCGCCGACACTGACCAATGAGTTGCGCTTCGCGTTCAACCGGTTTAGCCAGTTCTTCTCGGTACCGAGCCAGTTCAGCTACCCCGGCCTCGATGTGTTCCCCAACATCACCTTCGATAACGAGCTGTTCCTGAATATCGGCCCGGATCCTAATGCGCCTCAATACAGCATCCAGAACACTTATCAGGTTGTCGATAACATCAACTGGACCAAGGGCAAGCACACGTTCAAATTCGGCTTCGACGGACGCAACGTGATTTCCCCACAGCACTTCATTCAGCGCGAACGCGGCGACTACTACTACACGACGCTGGAGAAATTCCTGACCGATGCGATTCCGGACGACTTAGCGGAGCGCAATCTGGGGAAGACGAGTTACTACGGCAACCAGTTTGCGACGTACGTGTATGCCAACGACACCTGGCGCGTGCGTAACAACCTTAGCATCAACCTGGGCCTGCGTTACGAACGCACCACGGTGCCGACGGGCCAGCAATTGCAGTCGCTGAATTCGCTCTCCGACGTTCCGGGCCTGATCACGTTCCATGCGCCCAAGACGGCCAATAAGAACTTCGCGCCGCGCATCGGTATTGCGTATTCTCCTGGTAAGAGCGGCCGCACCTCGATCCGCGCCGGCTTCGGAATGTCCTACGACGTGATCTTCGACAACGTAGGCAGCACGGCGTATCCTCCGCAGTTGAGCGCCACCTACGATGTGGACGCCCAGGGCGGCGTTGGCGATCAGGCGAACGTGTTCAAGGCTCCGTTTCTGGCCAACGGCGGCATTTACCCGGGCAGCCTGCCGGGCGGCAGCGACCTGAGCGTGACGGACGCGCGTCAATCCACGTCAAGCTACCTGCCTGACCAAAAGTTGCCCTACTCCATACAGTGGAACATTGGCGTGCAGCATGTGTTTCACAACGATTACACGTTGGAAGCGCGTTACCTGGGCACGCGCGGCGTGCACCTGCTCACGCAGGTCCAATTGAACAAACAGAACAAGGTGGACGCCACGCATTTCCTGCCCACCTACCTGGCCGCTCCGTCGCAGGCGACTCTGAACGGATTGACCACGACCCTGGCCTCCATCCAGGCGCGGTCCGCCATCGTGCCCGCCTATGCCAACGCCGGCTTCAACGGATCGAACATCACGGCGTTCATGCCGTGGGGCGATTCAAGCTATCATGGGCTCGCCACCCAATTGACCCGCCGCTTCGCGCGCGGCCTGCAGGCGACTGCGGCGTACACCTTCAGCCACAACATCGACGATTCGACGGCCACGCACTTCTCGACAATCCTTTCGCCCCGCCGTCCGCAAGACTTCCAGAACCTGGCTGGGGAGCGTTCCAACTCCCCGCTCGACCGCCGTCACCGCCTGACGGTGAACTGGCTGTGGGATATGCCGTACCTTTCCAAGTCGACTAACTGGATGGCCAAGAACCTGATCGGCAACTGGCGGCTGGTTGGCACCTACACCGCGGAGAGCGGGGAATGGGCGACCGCTCAGAGCGGTACCGATTCGAACCAGAACGGCGACAGCGCGCCGGACCGCACGATTCTCAATCCGTCCGGCGATGCCAAATTGGGGAGCGCGGTCACGGCGCTGAAGAACTCCGCTGGCGATACAGTCGCTTACCTGGCCAGCAGCCCCAACGCACGCTACATTACGGCCGGCAACGGCGCACTGGCCACGGCTGGGCGCAACACGATCCTGATGCCGGGTATCAACAACTTCGATATCTCGCTCGCCAAGAAGTTCAACTTCGGTGAGAAGAGATACTTCGAATTCCGCAGCGACTTCAGCAATATTTTCAACCACGCGCAATACACCGCGGGGTTGATTAATTCGGTCAAGCTGACCTCGCAGACGCAGATCCGCAGCTTCCTGCTGCCTAGCACTACAGCCTTCCAGAACTGGAGCCAGAACTTCCCGAGCAACTCGCGCACAATCCAGTTGGTTGCCAAGATCGTGTTCTAAGCTGCAGTCAGGCTGGCGGTACAAACACCCCACTTCCCGAAAGGGCGGTGGGGTGTTTGCCTTTTTAAAGGGTATATCCTGTACAAGGAGCAGTACCGTCTGAGATGGCGCCTCGGGGTCACATAGCGCGGATTGCAGTGGCGGCGTGCGCCTTCGGCACGCTGGCGTACGCACAGGTATCCGTTGCGGGCCGCGTGGTGGACGAGAACGGGACGGCGGTAGCAGGCGCGCGCGTGGAATTACGGTCGGGGCCGTTTATCTCGACCGTGTCCAGCGATCCGGCGGGTAATTTCCGCGCGAATCTGCCGGAGGCGGGGGCCTACGATGTGCGCGCCGAGCGCGCCGGGTTCTTCGTCTACTCGGGCAAGGGACACCCGTTCGAAGCCGACGGCCAACAACTCACCATCCGCCTGAATCACCTGCAGGAGTTTTCCGACCGGATCGATGTCGTGTACTCCCCACCGGCGATCGATCCCCAGCAGACGTCGGAGCGCAAGGAATTGACCAACGCGGAAATCCTGGCTGTGCCTTATCCAGCGCCCCAGGATTACCGCAGCGCTCTGCCGCTGCTGAACGGCGTAGTGCAGGATAACTCCGGGAGGGTGCACTTCAATGGCGGCGATACCAATCAGGCCAACTACACGCTGGACGGCTTCAATATTTCGGATCCGGTGACGGGCAGGCTGGAGACGCGGGTCAACATCGAATCGATCCAATCGATGGACCTGGAAAACAGCCGGTATGCGGCGGACAATGGCCGCGGCTCGGCGGGAGTGCTGGATCTCAAGACCAAGATGGGCGACGACCGCTGGCGCTTCACAGGCACCAACTTCATCCCCG
>JBDTPR010000441.1:0-5897 GCA_039932635.1 Candidatus Solibacter sp. | reverse complement strand
ATAAGGGCTTCGTGACCGTGCCGAGCGGGCCGGGTTTAGGGATCACGTTGAACGAAGCAGTGGTGAAGCAGCACCTTGGCGAGCCGGGCTATTTTGAGCCGACGCCGGAATGGACGCGTGAACGGTCGAACGACCGGCTGTGGAGCTAAGGAGAAGGCGATGAAGATGAAAGCGGTGGCGGTGTGTGGTTTCGTTGCGGCCTTATTGGCCCCGTGCCTGGCGCAGGCGCAGGTATTCACGCTGACCAAGGAACAGCTGATCGAGTACACGTCGGCGAATCCGTTCGAGCGGTTCCCCGATGGCAGACCGAAGGTTCCCGATGCCTTGATGGAGCGGGCGAAGGGGATCTCGATGGAGGAAGTGTTCGGCGTGCTGCCGAGCAAGGGCTTCCGCAATCAGTACGAGGACGGGTGGCAGGTATTGCATCCCGGCAAGAAGATGGTGGGACGGGCGTTCACGGTGCAGTTCATGCCGCAGCGTCCGGATATCGACAATGTAGTGAACGCGAAGAATCGCGCCGCGGGCGGGCGCGGCATGAACAATCAGGTCGCAATCGACATGTTGCAGCCGGGCGATGTGCTGGTTGTAGATTTGTTCGGCAAGAAGGACGGCGGTACGATTGTCGGCGACAATCTCTTCTATTACGTCATGAAGGCGACGAAGGGCGGCGGCATGGTGATCGATGGGGCAATTCGCGATCTGGAAGGGATTGCGGATATGGACATGCCGGGCTACTTCCGGAGTTCGCATCCGAGCTTCATTACGAATGTAACGCTGACAGGGATCAACATTCCGATACGCGTGGGCAACGTCACGGTAATGCCCAGAGATTTGGTGGTGGGCGACCGCGAGGGAGTTTATTTCATCCCGCCGCAGTTCGCGCAGGAGATCATGGACAAGGCCGATGAAGTGCATGTTCACGACGAATGGACGCGTAAGAAATTCGACGAGGGCAAGTACAAATCGAGCGATATCTATAGCAGTCCGCGGGATCCGGAGTTGAAGAAGGAATACCAGGAATACCTGAAGAAGCGGCTGGAAGAGCTGCGCAAAAAATAGGGCAGGCGGACTTCTCCCTGTTGCTGACTAGCTCTCGATGGGCTAGCCTTGTTAAGGACCGCGGGCCTGTGCGTGATCGCACCCGCGAAAGGAGAATTACGCTCGTGAGATTGATTCCTCGAGGTATTAGCGTTCTTGCGCTGCTTTCGATGGCCGGGGCGCTTTCGGCACAGGAGGCCTATTTAAAAACGAACGTAAACCCGGGACGCGCCGGTGTTTTCGTTGACGGAAAATATCTGGGCCCCGCTGCCAACTTCCGGATTGGCCGCAAGTACGCACTTCCGGCGGGACAGCATCAGGTGAAGCTGGTGGATCCGCGGTTTGAAGAGTACAGCACCACGGTAGATTTGAAGGCAGGCAAGACCACCAAGCTGGCACAGACTTTGAAGCCGCTGCCGCCCCCCAAGGGTCCGCTGGGCGGGCTGCGCACGCCGATCTCGGAGAAGTACGCCGCGGTTTACGTGAACGATCACTTTTGCGGTCATGCGGGGGAGTTCAATAATTCCTCGCAGAGAATGATGCTGCCGGTGGGCGAGTACGATGTACGCATCGAACGTGCCAGCGGCGGGCCGCTCACTCAGAAAGTAAAGATCGAAGAGAATAAGACCGTCATCATTAAGTAGCGGATTACGGGAGTGAGGAAGGCGTCGGGGTGCCTGCGGGCACTGCGGCGCTTTTTTTGTTTGGAATCCTCGGTTCGCCCGGATGCGGACCCGGTGGTCTGCCCTACTAGGCTTTGCGGGCGATCAGGCGTGCCGTGGGACGTGGGGTGGGGGATTCGGAGTAGTAGAGGATTTTCCAGCCGGCGAAGAGGGTGCGCAATTCTCCGGATTGCAGCGCGAAACGGCCGGTCAAGAGGATAGCCGCTGCTATCGCACCTCCGGGGCGGACTCCCTCGCGGATCCGCGGGAAGAGATCGCGCTGGAGGTAGTAGAAATCGCAGACCAGGTCGTAGGCGTTGGGCTCGATGGTGAACTCGTGATTCTCGAGATCGGCGACGATGGCGTCGATGGCGAGGTTGGGTTCGGCGGCGGCGCGCAACTGGCGGATCTTCTCGGGCTCGATGTCCACCGCGGTGACTTGCCAGCCCAGGCGGGCGAGGTGGAGAGTATGGCGTCCGGCGCCGCAGGCGAGATCCAGCGCGCGCCCAGGTGGCAGGTTGCCGGCGAGTTCGACAAGCAGTGGGGAGGGGTCATGCGGTTCACGATCGCTGGGCACTTCCCTATTTCAGCAGGTGCTTCTGAATTTTGCCCATGGCGTTGCGCGGCAGGGACTCGACGGGGTGAAAGGCGCGCGGGATCTTGAATGAGGCGAGCTTATCGCGGCAGCGCGCGGCAAGGTCTTCGGCATCAATGACGCCGCGGCAGACGATGTAGGCGACCGGGACCTCGCCGCGCACCGGGTCGGGACGCGCGACCACGGCGGCTTCGGCGATTTCGGGCTGCTCCTGGAGGAACTCCTCGATCTCGCGAGGGTAGATGTTGAAGCCGCCGGAGATGATCAGGTCGCTCTTGCGTCCCGAAAGGGTGTAGTAGCCATCGGGCGCGCACGCGGCGAGGTCTCCGGTGCGGAACCAGCCGTCAGCGGTGAAGGCGGCGCTGGTGGCCTCCTCGCGGCGCCAATATCCGGGGAACAGATTGGGGCCTTTGAGCTGGATCTCGCCATCGACCAGGCGCACGGAGACGCCGGGGAGCGGGAGTCCGACGCTGCCGGCACGGCGCTCTCCGACGTAGGGATTCGAAATGTTCATGAGGTTCTCGCTCATACCGTAGCGCTCCAGAATGGTGTGCCCGTAGAGGGCGCGGAAGTCCTCGAGGGTTTGCGCGGGCAGGGGCGCGGAGCCCGAGACGAAGAGGCGCATGGCGGTGCCGATTTCGCGGGCGGCGTCGGCCGGGATATCGAGCAGGCGCACGTAGACGGTGGGCACTCCGAAGAAGAGTGTGGGGCGAAAATCGAGGAAGGTGGCGGCGGCCTTGGCGTGTTCAAAGCGTTCGAGCAGGCGCATGCGGCAGCCGGAGGCCAGCCAGCAATGGACGCCGTTGCCGAGGGCGTGCACGTGGAAGAGGGGGAGGGCGAGAAGGAAGCGGTCGGCCGCCGTGATCTGCCAGCAGGTGAGCAGCGTGATGGCATTGGCGGCGAAGTTGTTGTGGGTGAGGACGGCGCCCTTGGGCGTGCCGGTGGTGCCGGAGGTGTAGATGATGCCGGCGGGCGTGTCGCCATCGAGCGCGATTTCGGGGCGGTGCGCGGGCATGGCGGCGGCTTCGGCGGTGAGCTGCGCGGGGTCCCAGAGTGGGACGGGGGCTTCGAAGGTCTCGGCAGAGACGAGTGCGGCGGGCTCGGCGTCGTGGAGGATGTGGGCGCGCTCGCGGTCGCGATAGAGGATGTTGATGGGGACGAAGATGACGCCGAGTTTGATGCAGGCCAGGTAGAGATCGATCATCTCGACGCAGTTGGCGAGATAGACGCAGAGGCGGTGGCCCGTGCGGAGACCGCGGGTGCTGAGGAGGTGGGCGAGGCGGTTGGCGCGGTCGTCGATTTCGCCGAAGGTGAATTCGGCGCCGGCGAATTCGAGGGCGATGTGGTCGCGGCGGGCGGTGAGGGAGAGATCGAAGAGATGGTTGAGGTTCATGCGGGGAGTTCCTTGCCTTTGGTCTCTTCGGCGAGGGGCAGAAGGGCAAGTCCGATGAGGAATGCGACCGAGGTGAGGGCGACCGGCGTGCCGATGGTGTGCATGGCCGAGACTCCGGCGCCGACCAGGAAGGTGATTCCGGCGGCCAGAAAGCGGCCGAAGGAGGTGGCGAAGGCGAAGGCGCTGCCGCGGCATTCGGTGCGGTACTGCTCGGGGAGCCAGAGGGTGTAGACGGCGAAGTTGGCGCCGCCAATCCCGAGGAAAAACAGGCAGGTCATGAACCACGGCAGTGCGTTGTGCGGCAGGTAGAAGACGTAGCCGAAGCCGAAGGCGATGAAGGCGAACATCAGGACGAAGAAGACGGCGAGCGTGCCGCGACGTCCGATTCGCGCGGCCAGGGTGGGGACCATCAGGCAGCCGAGGATGGTGCCGGCGGAGAGCAGCATGACGGCCCAGGAGGCGAAGCGCGCGGCCTCGGCGGCGGAGTAGCCTTCGTGGGTGGCGAGGTAGGTGATGGAAGAGGGGACGTAGGCGGAGCCGGCCCACAATCCGACCATCGAGATGAAAAGCAGGGCGGCGTTGCAGATGGTGCGACGCCGGTACTCTGGGGTCCAGAGGGCGAAGAAGGAGTCGCGCGCGGTCCACTTGCCCTGGAGGGTGGCGACGCGGTGTTCCCAGCGGGCGGATTCACGGACGCCATAGCGGATGAAGGCAACGAGGAGGGCCGGGGCTCCGCCGACGGCGAAGACGGCGCGCCAGCCGTAGTGCGCGCCGACGGTGTAGTTGACGATTGCGGCGAGGAACGTGCCGAAGTAGTAACCGGTGTGCATCCAGGCGGCGCCTTGCCGGCGGCGCGATTCGGGCCACTCCTCGGCGACGAAAACGCCGCCGATAGTCCATTCGCCGCCGATGCCGAGGCCGGCGAGGAAGCGGAAAGCGGCGAGCTGCCAGACGGTCATGGCGGCGCAGCCGAGGAAGGTGAAGAGGGAGTAGCAGAGGATGGTCAGAACGAGGGTGCGCACGCGTCCGAAGCGGTCGGCGAGGGGGCCCCAGAGGAAGGAGAAGCCCCAGCCGATTAGGAAGATGGCGAAGAGGATGCCGCCGTAGAAGCCGATGTTGGCCTGGGTGGCGGCGATGCCGGAGCGGGGGAGCAGGTCGCGCAGCGCGGGCACCAGGACGAGGGCATAGATGAAGGAGTCCATCCCGTCGAGCGCCCAGCCTCCCCAGGCGGCCCAGAAGCCGCGGATCTGATTGGTGGTGAGGGCTTCGGGCATTCGAATAAGGTAGCAGGTTGGGGGTGGAGGATGCCCGGGCTCTGGCTACACGAAAGATCTAGAAAGAGAGGAGGAAGACATGTCCGCGCTTCGCTCGGATGCGGGACGGTGGCGTCCCGCGCGGGCGAGGGCGCCCGCCCTACAACTTCGAACGCCACTGCTAGAATGTGGCGTGATGCGGATTGTCGTGCTGGTCGGGCTGCCGGGGTCGGGGAAGTCCACGTATCTGGCGCGGGTGGCGCCGTCGGGCGGCGGGTTGTCGTCGGACGCGGTGCGCCGTCTGCTGGCGGATGATGAGACGGATCAGTCGATCCACGTGCAGGTGTTCCAGACGCTGCGGTATTTGCTGGAGCAGCGGCTCGCCATTGGGCGGCCGGCGACGTACATCGACGCGACCAATCTGACGCCGGAAGAGCGGAGTCCGTACCTTGAGATCGGGCGCAAGTGGGGATGCGAGGTGGAGGCGGTCTTCCTGGATGTTCCACTGGCAGTCTGCCTGCAGCGGAACGAGGGACGGGTCCGCAAAGTGCCGGAAGAGGCGCTCGTGAAGATGGCGGGAAAATTGGTGCCTCCGGCGGTGGAGGAGGGCTTCGCGCGCATCCTGGTGATCCACGACGAGCCCGAGAGTTATCGCTAAATTCTGGCAAATTGAGCTTGCACGGCTGGACTCCGGCAGTCCGGGGTGTCAGAATGTGAAGCATGCCGGACACTGTTGTTGTGATTGCGAATGGAGACTTGCGGCTATCGGCCAACCAGCGGTGCTGGCCGGCGCAGGCTCAAGCTGAAGAGACCGTCATGAAGGCCATCCGTCGTGAGGGCCGTGACGTCCGCCGGGGTCACGCGTGCGATCCGGTCAAGCAACACGGCTTCATCGACAGCCAGAAATACGGTATGGAAGTCTTCCGCCAATTGCCGCCGGATGCGCCTCTGGTGGT
>JBDTPR010000440.1:0-5912 GCA_039932635.1 Candidatus Solibacter sp. | reverse complement strand
GCTGTGCCCTCAAGGAAGTTGACATGAGTCCAGGAATCCTTGGCAAAAAGATTGGTATGACGCAGCTGTTCCGTCCCGACGGACAGGTGGTGCCGGTAACGCTGCTGAAAGCCGGCCCGTGCATGGTGGTGCAACGCAAGACGCCCACCAAGGACGGTTACGATGCGGTGCAGCTCGGGCTGCTTGAATACATCAAGCCGCAGCGGATCAACAAACCCACGGCCGGCCGTTTGAAGAAGGCTGGTATCGAGGGCGGTGCGAAGTTCATGCGCGAATTCGCGCTTGAACCGGGTTCGGATGATTTGAAAGCCGGCGACCAGATCCTGGTGGGTCAGTTCAAGCCCAAAGACAAGGTTGATGTGATCGGCATCAGCAAGGGTAAAGGTTTCGCCGGTGTGGTCAAACGCCACCACTTCCGCGGTGGCGAAGGTTCGCACGGTTCCATGTTCCATCGCGCGCCGGGTTCCATCGGCGCATCCAGCTTCCCATCGAGGGTTGTGCCGGGTATGCGCATGGGCGGACATATGGGCAACGCGCAGACCACGGTACGCAATCTGGAGGTTGTCGAAGTCGACACCGAGGATAATGTGCTCGTGATCAAAGGCGCAGTGCCGGGTCCGAATGGCGGATACGTGCTGGTGCGGAGGTCGAAGAGGTAACTGCCATGCCGACAGTCGATGTAGTGGATCTAAATAATCAAAAAGTCAGCGAGGTCGAACTCGCCGACGATGTTTTCGGGGCTCCGGTAAACCAGTCGCTGTTGTATGAAGCGGTGCGGCACTACCAGGCGGGATTACGCGCCGGTACCCACGCCACCAAGGTACGCCGCGAAGTTTCGGGTTCGGGCAAGAAGTTGTGGAAGCAGAAGGGCACGGGCCGGGCGCGTATCGGTTCGGTGCGTTCGCCGCTGTGGCGCCATGGCGCTACGGTGCACGGGCCGCAACCGCGCGACTACAGCTACAAACTGCCCAAGAAGATGCTGGTGGGTGCGCTGCGCAGTGCGCTCTCGGCAAAATTGCGGGATGGCGAATTGAAGGTCGTGCAGGCTTTCGATTTCGCCGATAACAAGACCAAGAACGCCATGGGCGTGCTGGCTAAGTTGGAAGCCGGACGCACGGTGTTGGTACTGGACAACGGGGACAACCGCAACCTCGAACTGGGACTGCGTAATTTGAAGGGCGTGACACTGCTGGCCACGCGCGAAGTGAATCCCTACCACCTGTTGGGACACAAGAGCGTATTCATCAGCGAAGCCGCCGCGCGCAGGTTCTCGGAGGCACTCGCAAAATGAACCTCTATGAAGTAATCCAAAAGCCGCTCGTGACCGAAAAAGGCGTCACCAAGAAAGATACCGAGCGCACGCTGTGCTTCCAGGTGCATGCGGATGCCAATAAGACACAGGTCAAGGCCGCGGTCGAGAAGCTTTTCAAAGTAAAAGTGGACGAAGTCAGGACCGCGACGTTCGAAGGCAAGCTGCGGCGGCGCGGCCGTTTCGCGGGCTACCGTTCGGACTGGAAGAAGGCCTACGTAAAGTTGAAGGCGGGGGAGAAGGTCCCCGACTTCGCGGAGATTTAGGGGGAAACCAAGATGCCAATCAAGAAATATAAACCCACTACCCCGACGCGGCGTTTCGCCAGCGTGGTTTCCCGCGAAGACATCACCAAGGATCGTCCCGAGAAGTCGCTGGTCGAATCGAAGAAGCGCAGCGGCGGCCGTAATAATACGGGTCGCGTAACTTCGCGCTTCATCGGCGGCGGCGCTAAGCAGGCTTATCGTGTCGTCGATTTCAAGCGTGACAAAACGGGCATTCCCGCGGTGGTGGCGGCGATCGAATACGATCCCAACCGCTCTTCGCGTCTCGCCCTGTTGAACTACGCGGACGGCGAAAAGCGCTACATCCTGCAGCCCGATGGGCTAAAGGTTGGCATGAAGATCATGAGCGGCCCCGCGGCCGACATTCTGATCGGCAATGCGCTGCCGCTGAAGAACATCCCGGCCGGAACCATCGTGCACAACGTCGAACTGAAGCCCGGCAAGGGCGGACAGATGGCGCGGTCGGCTGGTTCGCAGGCGCAGCTGGTTTCGCGCGAAGGCGGCTTGGCGCTGTTGAAGCTGCCGTCGGCGGAAATTCGCCGCGTACCGGTGGAATGCATGGCGACGGTTGGCCAAGTGGGCAACGTCGATCACGAAAACGTATCGCTCGGCAAAGCGGGACGCAAGCGGTGGATGGGCAAGTCGCCTCACAACCGCGGCGTATCGATGAACCCGGTGGATCACCCGCACGGCGGTGGCGAGGGCAAGACCTCGGGCGGCCGTCATCCGGTGACGCCGTGGGGTCAGCCCACTCGCGGTTTCAAGACACGCAATAACAAGCGCACCGACAAGTGGATCGTCAACCGCAAGAGCAAGAAGAGGTAAGGGAATGGGCAGAAGCGTAAAGAAGGGACCGTTTACCGATACTCACCTGGAAGCTAAGCTGGCGGTGCTGGCAGCGTCCAATGAGAAGAAGGTGGTGCGCACCTGGTCGCGCCGATCCACCATTCTCCCCGAATTTGTGGGGCACACCGTGGCCGTGCACAACGGGAAGAAGTTCATCCCGGTGTATGTGACCGAGAATATGGTGGGGCATAAGCTGGGCGAGTTTTCGCCGACGCGGACCTTTAAAGGCCACTCGGTGAAGGCGGCGACGGAGAAGAGTTCGAAGCCGTCCTAGGCCCTCGGGCTATAACGGGATCGGCATAGAGGATAGCATGCAAGCAAAAGCGGAAGCACGATATATCCGAGTCTCCCCGCAGAAGGCGCGGCTGGTAGTGGACATGATCCGCGGCCAGCAGGCGGGGGCAGCGTTGACCACGCTGCGCACAGTGAACAAGCGCATTGCGCCCACGGTGGAGAAGGTGCTGCAGAGCGCCATCGCCAACGCGACCAACCGTAATGAAGACGTCGATGTCGACACGCTTTTCGTGAGCGAAGCGTACGTCAACGAGGGGCCCCGTATGAAGCGGGTCCGTCCGGCCCCGATGGGTCGCGCCTACCGGTACCAGCGTCGTTTGGCACATATCGTCATTACAGTGGCGGAGAAAGAATAAGCATGGGACAGAAAGTTCATCCGTACGGATTCCGGCTGGGCTTCAACAAGCCGTGGCGCTCGCGCTGGTTCGCCAAGCAGGGCTACGCCAAGTTGTTGCAGGAAGACCTGGAACTGAAGGCGGCGCTGACCGAGAGGTTGAAGAGCGCCGGCGTGAGCTCGATCGAAGTGGATCGTCCGGGCAACAAGCTCCGGGTGACCATCCGCACGTCCCGTCCCGGCATCATCATCGGGCGCAAGGGCGCGGAAATCGAAAAGCTCAAGCAGGACATGGCGAAGAAGACCAAGCGTGAAGTCTTCATCGACATTCAGGAAGTCCACAAGCCGGAACTGGATGCGCAGCTGGTAAGCGAGTCGATCGCGCTGCAGCTCGAAAAGCGCGTGGCATTCCGCCGCGCGATGCGCAAGGCAGTAGATTCGGCGTTGCGTTTCGGCTGCAAGGGTATCAAGGTCCGCGTCAGCGGCCGTCTGAACGGCGCGGAAATCGCGCGTTCCGAATGGTATCTGCAGGGACAGCTTCCGCTGCACACTCTGCGTGCCGATATCGATTATGGCTTTGCCGAAGCGCACACCACCTACGGTGTGATCGGCATTAAGGCGTGGTTGTACAAGGGCGAGATTCTCGATCTCACCAAGCGCCGCAATCTTCTGCCCGAGCCGGAACCGCGGCGCGAGCGCAGCGACCGTCGCGATCGAGGAGATCGTGGTGACCGCGGCGACCGTGGTCCGCGCGGCGACAACCGTGGCGGAGATCGTGGCGGGCCGCGTGGCGACCGTCCGTCTTACCAGGCTCCGCACCAGGCGCCTCCAACCGATACCGGTGGTCCGGCGGTACAGACGCCGCCGAGCGATCTGCCGCGTCCGGCAGCGCGACCCGTGGCGCCGATTCTGCCGCCTCTGATGTCGCCGCAGCAGCCTTCCTGGAAACAGGAAGTGCGCCAGGAAACGCCCCAAGAATCAAATCAGGAACCCGTAACTCCTCCGGCTGTCGAACCGAAGCCGGAAGGTTCGGGCGAAAACCAGTAAGGAATCGAGGCATACCGCTATGATGATGCCAAAGAAGGTCAAATACAGAAAGCAGCAGCGCGGCCGCATGTGCGGCAAGGCATGGCGCGGGTCTGCGATCTCCTTCGGTGAATTTGGGCTGAAGGCAATGGAGTGCGCGTGGATCACGTCGCGGCAGATCGAAGCCGCCCGTGTGGCGATGACGCGTTCGATTAAGCGCGGCGGCAAGGTGTGGATTCGTTTGTTCCCGGACAAACCGATCACCAAGAAGCCGGCCGAAACCCGTATGGGTAAAGGTAAGGGCGCGCCGGAAGAGTGGGTCGCAGTAATTCGTCCCGGGAAAATCCTTTTCGAAATGGAAGGCGTTGACCGGGCGACGGCGGCGGCCGCCATGCGGCTGGCAGCTCATAAGCTGTCGATCAGAACCAAGTTTGTTGGCCGGGAAGACGCGGAGTAACGGATATGAAGGCGCAGAGCGTTCGCGATCTGGACGAGAACGAAATTAAAGCAAAGCTGAAGGAAATGGACGAGCAGATGTTCCGTCTTCATTTTCAGATGTCGATGGGACAGATGGAAGGCCTGAAGAAGGTCCGTGAGATGAAGAAAGACCGGGCTCGAATCCAGACCGTCCTCCGGGAACGGGAACTGGCGGGGGGTAAGAAGTAATGGCCGAAACCGAATCCAAAGCATTAAAGAACGAGAAGGTTGGCCAGGTCGTCTCCACCAAAATGCAGAAGACGATCGTGGTGGAAGTCAGCCGCCGGGTGCCGCATCCCCTGTACAAACGCATCATCGGCAAGCGCAAGAAGTTCTATGCGCACGATGAAGAGGGCACGGCGAAGCTGGGCGATGTGGTTCGCATCGTCGAGTGCCGGCCGCTGAGCAAACTGAAGCGGTGGCAGTTGCAGGAAGTCGTGCGGCGGGCGCCGCAGGTTGCGGTGGCGCCGAAAGAACTGGACGTCAAGGTTTAGGGATTCGCCGCGGTTTGTGGCGCACAGCGGCGGAAGACATGCCGGGCGGCGCAAGACGGGCAGGTAACGGAGCAAATTTATGATAGGAATGCGTACAATTCTCGAGGTTGCCGATAACAGCGGCGCGCGCAGGCTGTCCTGCATCCTGCCGCGCGGTGGCGACCTCGGCCTGCGCGCCGGACTGGGTGACGTGGTCACCGCCGCCGTGAAAGAGGCAGCTCCCGATTCGGCGATCAAGAAGGGCAAAGTGGTGCGCTGCGTGATCGTCCGCATGCGCAAGGAAACACGGCGCAAGGACGGGACGTACATTCGTTTCGACACCAACGCGGCTGTGCTAATCAACGACGTGGGCGAGCCGGTAGGCACGCGCGTCTTCGGGCCGGTGGCCAGGGAGCTGCGCGATAAGAAATTCATGAAGATCGTATCGCTGGCCCCCGAGGTAATCTAAATGGCAATCGCAAAACGGAAGCCGGCCGAGCCGGTACGAATCGATCTCAAGAAGGAAGACACGGTCAAGATTTTGAGCGGCCGTGACAAGGGCAAGGAAGGGCGCGTGCTCTCGGTGGACCGCGAGACCGGCAAGGTGCTGGTGGAGCACGTGATGATGATTAAGCGTCACACGCGTCCAAACCCGGGCAAGCAGATCAAGGGCGGCATCGCGGAACGCGAGAGCCCGATCAACGTATCGAATGTGCTGATTGTGTGCCCGAGCTGCCATAAGGCAGTCCGTATGGCGCATCACACCGATACCGTAGCCGGCGGCAAGTCCCGCCGTACGCGTGTATGCCGCAAGTGCGGCGGCACGCTAGACAGGAAGTGAGGCTTTCATGGCAGCGCGTTTAAGAGAC
>JBDTPR010000439.1:0-5930 GCA_039932635.1 Candidatus Solibacter sp. | reverse complement strand
CAACTTCTCATCGAACTACAACTGGCGCGACGGTATTGGTCCGCGCGACCAGCGCCCGCCGCGTCTGGAGATGGCGTGGGGCACGGTGGAGAGCAATCGTTTTGGCACCCACGAATTTCTGGACTACGTGGAAGCGGTGAAGACGGAGCCGTACATTTGCGCCAACCTGGGCACGGGCACGTGGACCGAAGCGCAGCAGTGGGTGGAATACTGCAACTCCGCCGAGGATACGGCGATGACCCGCCTGCGCCGCCAGAATGGCCGCCGAGATCCGTGGAAGGTGAAGTATTGGGGACTGGGCAACGAAATGGACGGCCCCTGGCAGATGGGACATCGCAGCGCCGACGATTACGGCAAGTTCGCGCTGGAAGCCGCCAAGCTGATGAAGTGGACCGACCCGAGCGTCAAACTGATTGCCGCGGGCTCCTCCAATTTCGGTCCCGGCTCCGATTGGACAGCGTGGAACCGCACCGTGCTCGAGTACCTGCGCATGCATGCCGACTACCTTTCGCTGCATACCTACGTCGGCAATCGTGAAAACGACTACGGCGATTTCATGGCGAGTTCCATGGAACTCGATGCACGCACCAAGACCGCCGAGGGCATCATCGATGCCGTGCTCTCCGGGCAGCCGGGCAACCGCAAGATTTATATCGCCTGGGACGAATGGAATGTCTGGTATCGCGCGCGCGGCAATACGCAGCGCGGGCGGCGCATTCTGGAAGAGAAGTACAACCTGGAGGACGCGCTGGTGATCGCGACCTTCCTGAACTCGTTCGTCAACCACTCGCACATTGTGAAGATCGCCAACATGGCGCAGTTGGTAAACGTGATTGCGCCGATTTTCAGCAACGATAAAGGCATCTTCCTGCAGACGATCTACCATCCCCTCGCGCTATTCGCCAACAATACCAAGGGGAAGGCGCTGCAGTTGTTCGTCGACAGTCCGAAGTATAAGTCGCGCCGCTTCGACGAGGTGCCATATCTGGATGTGTCGGCCGCGCTCGATGGCGGGCAACTTGTGATCAACGCCGTGAACCGGCATCGCGACCAGACGCTGGCGGTGGATTTCCAACTGGAGGACAAGCAGTTCTCAGGCCCGGTCAGCGTGTCGGAAGTGAGCGGTCCCGATATCAAGACGGAGAACGATTTCGACAAGGACCCAGTGAAGACGGTGACGCGCACAGCGACGGCAGATGGCGGGCATCTGCGGTACACGCTGCCGCCGCACTCCTACAGCATGATTAAGGTGAAGACAGCCTGATAACCGCCGCCCAAATCAGAGCCGCGACCGTGAGGGAGCGGTTGCTAACTTGCTTTGAGACCCTGCATATCGACTGCTCCCTTACGGTAGCGGCTCTGATGAGGGCTCACAATAATTCTCAGTTTCTGAGGGAGCGTCGTTCTTTCGACCCTGTTTACGCCAACAGCCGCGCCGCGGGCTTGGCGAAATACGTCAGGATGATGCTCGCACCGGCTCGCGTGATGGAGGTCAGCGTCTCGATCATGGCGCGATCGTGATCGATCCAGCCATTGCGCGCCGCGGCGATGATCATGGAGTACTCGCCGCTCACCTGGTATGCCGCGATCGGTACGTCGAAGCGCTGGCGCGCCTGTGAAATCAGGTCGAGATAGGCCAGCGCCGGTTTGACCATGATCATGTCGGCGCCCTCCTGCAGGTCAAGCTCGATTTCGCGCATCGCCTCACGGCCATTGGCTGGATCCATCTGGTAACTGCGGCGATCGCCGAACTGCGGGGTGGATTCGGCGGCCTCGCGGAAGGGCCCGTAAAACACGCTGGCGAATTTCGCCGAGTAGGCGAGAATCGCGGTGCGGTCGAAGCCATTGGCATCGAGCGCCTGCCGGATGGCCCATACGCGGCCGTCCATCATGTCCGAGGGCGCCACCACGTCGGCGCCGGCACGCGCATGGGAGAGCGCAGATTTCGCCAGCCATTGCAGCGTGGTGTCGTTGTCCACGTCGCCATCCTTGATAAAGCCGCAATGCCCGTGGCTGGTGTACTCGCAATTGCAAACGTCGGTCATCACCAGCAGTCCGGGCACTTCGCGCTTGATGGCGCGGATGGCGCGCTGCACAATGCCGTTTTCGTCGTACGCGCCGGTGGCCATCTCGTCCTTGCTCTCGGGCAGGCCGAAGAGGATGACGCCGCCGATCCCCAATGCCTCCACGATCTCGCATTCCTTGACGATTTCGTCGATCGACATCTGGTAGTTGTCGGGCATCGACGAGATCTCGCGCTTGATACCCTCGCCAGGGCAGACGAATAGCGGAAGGACGAATTGCGACGGGCTCAGGCGCGTTTCGCGCACCAGGTTGCGCATCGATTCGTTGACTCGTAGACGGCGTAAGCGGTGGGTGGGGAACGGCATCCCTTGGATTGTAACGCGCGGCAATCGGCGGAGGTTTGTTCGCGTTACCGATTGGGAGCGAAGTTGAATTGCAGGACGATGTTGGCCGGCACGGCATGGCCGTCAAACTGCGCCGGCTGGAATTTCCAGCGCAGCGCTGCCTGAACCGCCGCCTCGCGCAATAACTGGTGCAGGCCCGGCTTCGCCACCGCTTCCGCCTTAACCACCTTGCCCGACGCATCCACGGCAACATTGACGTCCACCGCCGTGGGCTTCCAAATCATTCCCCTGAGCAGCGCGGGGACAGGCGGGACCACCTGATTGGTGGCTACCGGAGGTCTAGCTCCGTTATCGGATATCGAGGGTTGTCGAGTTACCGCCGCGGAAATTTCGGGCGCCGGACCGGAAACCGGCGCGACAGCCACGGGATTTAGCAGAGACGGAGTGCTACCGCTGACCGGAGCCGCTCCGTTGACTGCCGGAGGTTCATCAAGACCAGGGTGCGCGATCGTGGAGGCGTCCCGCTTATCGTTGAATTGGCGCAGCTCACGGGTGGCCGCCGCCCGGGTTTGGACCGCCGGCCGCACCGCATTACCCGTTGCCGGAGTGCCGCCTGGCGAACCCGGGACGTTGGCGCGGTTCACAGGATTCGCGGTCTCTTGCGGCATGACGATGGTAAGAAATTCCCGCGTCACTTGTGCGCCGGCAACTACCGTCAACTGGAATCGCAACTGGTCAACGGCCGATGCGTAGAGCACACTGCCGGCGTGTAACTCCTCGGCAGTCAGCGGAACATCGCGACTCACCCCGGCGCCACGAATCAGCAGCATACCGAAATCGGCTTTCGAAACCCTCTCCGCGTTGCCATTCCACGAAACTCGCAGGTCGGCGCCCCGCCTTTCCACCGACAACCCCAGCGGCGCGGAGACTTCGACAGCGGGCGCGGCTTGAGACGCGGCTGGCAGATTAAAGCCGCGCTTGGAATTCAGCAGCACTGCGGCGAGCACCGCGGCAAGCGCCACAATGCCCAGAGCCGGGATCAGCCACCACCTGACGGAGGTACGCCGCGCTTTTGCGACGGGTTGCGGCGCTTTCGATTCCTGCACGCGGACCGGCAATTCCTCAGCCTGCGGAAACCCAGGCGCATCCAGATCCGAGGACGAGCTACGAGCTGCTGCCGCAGCCCTGCTGGCACGCCGCTGCGCTTCTCTGACAGCGAGTTCCGCCGCGTCCAGGGGAAATGTCATGATCGGAAAATCGAAGATCTGACGCTCGCCCCAGAAACAAAAACGCGCGTCGCCAATGCTGGATTCCGCCGTCTCGATGAGCAGAAATACGCAGTTCGGATGATTGAAGAAGCGCTCGGCCAGCGCCTTATCGTCGTCCGGCATGGAATCCAGCCCCACCGCAATCGTACGGTAGAAGCCGACAACACCAGACGCGCGGGCGCCCGCAAACCCTTCCGCCAAGGCATCGAGTGTCTCTAGGGGCTTGCAGTCCAGAATCGCGGTAACTCCCGGAGTAACAGTCTCACCGGTAAGTAATCCGCAGGCCGGCCTGGCGCCACCCCCGAGTTCTGTGTCCTGGATCTGCTTTCGGAGCCTGTTCACCAACTCAAGCTTGAGGTGGACCTGAATCGGTGCGCCCGCAAAGCCCCACGTGTAGAAATCCGGAATTGTCTGGAGTGCGGTGTCAGGCATGAGTACTCGAACCCTAGGCTTGTGAATTGGGAATCAGGTCATCCAACAGTCTGTCGCAAGGGCTAAAACAAAAGCAACAATTAATCATCAATTCTTTTGACGTTTGCACTAGATCTATCAACCGTCATGTTACCGATGCTATAGCCGTATTAGGACGAACACAGCGTTAGCCTATCAAGGCGTCCGTGCAGGCCCATTACACGCTCACGGGCCACCATGACAGCCTGAAAGTACCGTAACTACTAGGCCATCGGACAGCCTCCCGCCCGGCGAGCCGCCATTTGCTATTCTGCGGATAATCATATGCGAATAGCGATACTTTCCCTCGCGCTTGCCGCGGCGGCCGCCGCTCAGGTCCGCCCGGAATGGGACAATCCGGCCATCGTCCACGTCGGCACCGAGAAACCCCACGCGACCATGATGTCGTACCCCTCGGCGGAACTCGCGCGCGGCGCCGACCGCGTCAAGTCGCCGTGGTTCCAACTGCTCAACGGCACTTGGAAATTCCAAGGCTCGTTGCGTCCCTCCGAGAGGCCGCTCGATTTCTATCGCACGGATTACAGCGATGCCAACTGGGGGACCATGCCCGTACCGGCGAGCTGGCAGATGCATGGCTTCGACATCCCCATCTACACCAACATCACGTATCCCTTCCCGCAGGACCCGTCCAAGCCGCCCTCGCCTCCCTACGAGTTCAATCCCGTCGGCAGCTACCGCCTGCAATTCACCGTGCCGCCCGCCTGGAAGGGCCGCCAGATCCTGCTGCATTTCGATGGCGTCGATTCGGCGTTCTATGCGTGGGTCAACGGCCACAAGATCGGCTACAGCGAGGACAGCCGCACCCCCGCGGAGTTCGACATCACGCCGCACCTCAAGCCGGGCAGCAATCTGCTGGCGGTGGAAGTCTACCGCTTCGGCGACGGCGCCTATCTGGAAGACCAGGACATGTGGCGCATGAGCGGCATCTTCCGCGACGTCTACCTGTGGGCTACACCGGAGCAGCACATCCGCGATTTCGAAGTGAAGACGGATCTGGACGATCAATATAAGGACGCCACGCTGGTGGTGAACCCCGCGATCGCCAACGCCTCGGAGAAGCCCGCCAAAGTCACCGTGACTGCGGCGCTCTTCGATGCCGCGGGCGCCGCGTACGGCAAGCCGGTCACCAGCACGGTGGAAATCGGCGCCAAGAGCGAGACTGCCGCGGAGATTTCGGTGCCCGCGGTGAATCCGCGCAAATGGTCGGCGGAAGATCCCTATCTCTACCAATTGCAGTTGACCGTCAAGGGCCCCGCGGGCAACGTCCTCGAGGTCATTCCGCAGGCGGTGGGCTTCCGCCGCGTCGAAATCAAGGGCGGCCGCTTCCTGATCAACGGCCGCGTCATCCTGATTAAGGGCGTCAACCGCCACGAGCACAACGAAATCACCGCCAAGTACGTGCCCGTCGAATCCATGATCAAAGACATCAAGATCATGAAACAGTTCAACGTCAACGCGGTACGCACCTCGCACTATCCGAACACGCCCGTGTGGTACGAGCTCTGCGATAAGTACGGCATCTACGTGATGGACGAGGCCAACATCGAGAACCACCACTACGGCAACAATACGCGCAACCTGATGACCAACTCGGCAGACTGGCAGGTCGCGTATCTCGACCGCGTCGAACGCATGGTGGAGCGCGATAAGAACCATCCGAGCGTCGTCTTCTGGTCCATGGGCAACGAGAGCGGCGACGGGCCCAATGCCGCCGCAGCCTACCAGTGGACGAAGAAGCGCGACCCCTCGCGCCCCTTCCACTACGAAGGCACCACCAGCCACGGCGGCAGCAACGCCGACATCAATTCCTTCATGTATCCCA
>JBDTPR010000438.1:0-5932 GCA_039932635.1 Candidatus Solibacter sp. | reverse complement strand
CGGGAGACCTTCGCCAACAATATCCACCTGAGCCGCGCGTACAAAGATGCGCTGGGCGAACGCATTACCAGGATCCGCGAGCGCCATGGCCTGGCCGCCGGCAGGATCGAGTACCGGCCCGAGTTGTGGGCGGAAGAGGAGCAGATGGACCTGTTTCCGCTACAGTGAAGGCTGGATGCAACTGGCCGATTTCGATTTCCACCTTCCGGAGGAACGCATTGCGCAGGAGGCGTTGGCGGACCGGGCCGCCGCGCGGATGCTGGTGGTGCACCGGCAGGACGCCCGCTGGGAAGATCGCGGCTTCCGCGACCTGCCCGAATACCTGAAGCCCGGCGATTGCCTGGTGGCCAACGATTCGCGCGTCTTCCCTGCCCGATTGTTCGGCCATCGCGCAGGGCTCCACGCGCTGCCGGTGGGGAAGAACAATCCCAAGTTGCAGGAGCACCTGAGCGGCACGGTGGAAGTCTTCCTTTTGCGCCCCACCGGCGACGATGTCCGCGACTGGCAGGCGCTGGTGCGGCCGGGCCGAAAGCTCCCGGTGGGCGAGCGCATCCATTTCGACGAAGGGCTGGAAGGCGAAATTATGGCCCGCGGCGAACTCGGCGAACGCACGGTGCGCTTTCACGGTGCCGACGATCTGTACGCCGTCTTCGAGCGGATCGGCCACGTGCCGCTGCCTCCTTACATCAAGCGCGCCGATTCCCCGGCAGACCGCGAACGCTATCAGACCGTATTCGCGAGGGAACGCGGGTCGGTGGCCGCGCCCACCGCCGGACTGCACTTCACCCCCGAAGTTCTGGAGCGCTGCCGCGCGGCCGGGGCCACGCAGGCCACGGTCACCCTGCACGTCGGGCTGGGCACGTTCCAGCCGCTGCATGAGGAAGCGGTGGAGGCGGTGAAACTGCATAGCGAGCATTATCGGATAGCGGCGGAAAGCGCGTTGGCAATCGAGGCCGCGCAGCGCGTGGTGGCCGTGGGCACCACCAGTGTGCGCACGCTGGAGACGGTGGCGCGGACCGGGGTGATGGAAGGCGAGACTTCGATCTTTCTCTACCCGGGCGTGCCGTTTCTGAAGACCGGGGCAATGCTGACCAACTTCCATCTGCCTCGCACCAGCCTCCTGCTGCTGGTCTGCGCGTTCGGCGGCGCCGATTTGATTCTTGCCGCTTACCGCCACGCTGTGGAAGCGGGCTACCGGTTTTACTCGTACGGCGATTGTATGCTGATCGTGTGAGGCGGGACGCAATCAGAGCCGCGACTGTCAAGGAGCGGTCCGGATACGGCGCCACGCGAGGTCGTTAGTGACCGCTTCCTTACGGTCGCGGCTCTGATTGGGGCTTGCGGTGCGATGGCGGCTTGCGGTGCGATTACGGCTTGCGGTGCGATGGCGGCTTGCGACTTGGTCGCGATGCGATTTACGGTGACGGCTCAGGCGGTGCCGGTTTTGAAGCGAATGACCGTCGCCGCGGGCGGTTCGATCGACTGCAGAATGCGGTCGAGGTCCTTCTCCTGCAGCGGCTTGGCGAGCACGAACTGGCGGTCGCCTTCGAAATCGGCGGAGAGTTCGGCATCGTAGCCATCGGAGAGCAGGACAAATCCGCCGACGCGCGCGTGCATGCGTTCGGCGAGTTCCACCCAATTCAGCCCGGGGGCGTGCAGTGAGCAGAAGGCGGCATCGAAGCGCATGCGCTGCGCAAGGTCCATGCCGGCGTCGGAATTGTCCACTGGCACGACACGGAAACCGCGGGACGCAAGCAGGCTCAACAACTGGCGCTGCGCTGCCTCGTCCGGCTCGATTACCAGGGCGGTCATGCGGCGCCCGGAATCGCGCGGTACTGCGTGCTGGGTGGAGGACGACGCCGCGGCGCGATCCTTCGCCATCGCCGGAAGTTCGACCTCAAATCGGGGGTCGGCGTTGGGTTTCTCGATCAGGCGGACTTCACCTCCGTGGCCGGCGATGACGCTGCGGGTGACGCCCAGCACTGCCGCCATATCCTCCGGCTTGCGCAATTCCGCGGGCGAGGTGAAGGAAAACTCGACCAGCAAGCGGCGAGCGAGCATGCTGGTGCGTATGGTGAGCGATTTCTGTTCGGCGCCGGCGAGCGACTGCTCGGCATGCACGAACAGACTAAGGAAGGCCTGCTCCAATTGGCCCTGCGAACCGAGGACGTTCAGGGGTTCGCGGGAGGTGAGGTCGGTGACGCGGATGCCGCTGGCCTTCCAATCGCCCTCGCGGAATTCGATCAGCGTGCGCAGCAGCCCGTTGATCTCCACAGGGCGCGCGTCCCCCTGTTCGGCGGCGGCATACGACACCAGGCGGTTGACCATGCCGGTAGCCTTGGCAGCCTCGGCGGCGATAGCCGAAACTTCGCGCTCCGCCGGTCCGCCGGGCGCCTTCTCAAGAGCTCGATGGGCCAAATTGGTGATGCTATTGAGCGGCGTCTGAAGTTCATTGACCACGCCGGAGATGAGGCGTCCGACCGCCACTGTCTTCTCGGTACGGAAGAGCTGCTCCTGGACGTTCCGCTGATCCAGCAGGCGGATGGCCACCCCGATCTGATTGCCGAGGTGCTGGGCGAGAGCCTGTTCGTCGGCCGAAAAATCGCGCACGCGGTCGTCCTGATCGAGTTCCAGGACCCCGATGACCTCGCTCTGCGCCATCATCGGAATGAACAGCAGGCTCTTGGGCGAACGCTCACCGCTTTTGGCGGCCACAGGGAAGGGGCTGCGGTCGATATCGGGGATCACCAGCAGGGTACGGTAGTGGAAGCAGGCGACGGCGCCGGCCGGAGTTCCGCCGGGCGGCGAGGAGAGCGAAATCGATTCGGCTTCGACGCCCTCATCTTCAATGGCATCGAGCGTCTTGGCAGCGCGGTTGTACACGTACAGGTGTACCCGCGTGACGCCGATGATGCTGGGCAGCGCCTCGGAAATTCGGTTCAGGATGGTGGCGGAGGAGGAAGCGCCCAGGATCTCTTCGCCCAGCTTGTAGGTACGGCGCAGACGCTTGCGCTGAGAGCGCAGGCGGCGTTCCCGGCTCCACAGGAAAAAGCCGACCAGGAGGAGCACCGTGATGCCGCTGGCGACTACGGCTTGCGGCACAGCCGGCGGACGGTCGATCGCTACAATGTCGCTGACCCCCGCCACCAGCAGTTCGTACCCGTTGAGGTACGGAGTACCGGGGCTGTATTGAAACGCGATGCCGGTGATGGAGACGGTGTAGCCCTTACGAAGTCCCTCCAAGTTCGCCTTGGGTGCGCCCTGCTCGCGCGGAATAAAGACGCGATACGCATCTGGACGGCCGGGCAGGTCGAACACCGCACCGCCGGCATTGTGGCCGGGCTTTTCCTGGATGGTTCCCTGGGTACGCACCAGTTCTCCCAGGTGCCGGGTGCCCTGCAGGTCGGCCAACGGGACGTCTCTCGGCTGGGGGACTGGCTTGTGGCCGAGCAGGGCGATCGACTCCACCTGCAACATCGACATGCCGTATTGTGCGATCACGGTGCCCTGCGCCTGGATTTCGTCTCCCGGGCTGAAGTTGTTCAAGGACGTGTCGGCGGCCGCGGAACGCAGTACGGCGCCCGCATAGCTATCCTGGATCGCCAGGGTGTTGTAGCGTTCGGAGAAGTGAAATGCCCGGGCCGAGACCACGCCACGCAACGTCACCTTCTGCCCTGCGAGCGCTGGACCGTGATCGGCGCCCACGCGGGTATTGATCTGGTAGAGAGGGGTGAGGGTCTGCGCGGGGAGCGCGCAAGCTGCCAGCAGGAAAGTCAGGACGAGTTTAGATACGCCGGGTGTCGCCCCCGGGACCACGCCTCGCCAGCGCGTTACACGGATTGCATCTGCGACAGCAGCCATGAATCCAGATCTCCGCTATAGAAATTATCTACGGTTAAGGCGGTTCCAGGCAAGTTAACGTAAGTGGTACGAACTCCGATTACGGGCATCCCCGCAGCCACGCCGGCTGCCACCCCGGAATAGGAATCCTCGAAAACAATGCACTTGGCCGGCTCGACACCCAGCAATTCGGCGGCGCGCAGGTAAACATCGGGGTAAGGTTTTGGCCGATTTACCTGGTGGCCGTCCACGATTACGCGGAAATAGCGGCGCAGCCCGGTCTGGTCGAGCACGAGGGCGATGTTTTCCGGTTCGGCGTTGCTGCCGACGGCTAGGGGGAGGTCGCGGTGGCGCTCCAGAAAATCGCGCAGGCCGGGCACCAGCATGGATTGGGCGCGTCCGGCGATCATTTCGCGATACAACTGCTCCTTGGCGCGGCCGCGTTCATAGACCTCGGCGTCGGAAAGCTGGTCGCCGAAGAAATTGCGGACGATCTCGTCGTTGCGCTTGCCGTACATGCTCTCGTGCATGGCCTCGGTGGTTTCCAGCCCGTAGCGGCGATTGAACGCTACCCAGGACTCGCGGTGCATGGGGGTGGAATCGACGATCACGCCATCCATGTCGAAGATGAGGGCGGTCATTCGGACTGCGCCTCCGGTACCGGAAGAGGGCCGGGGTCGTCGAGAGGATTATCGGGGCCGCGCAGTCCGGCGTTGAGCCAGGCGAGGTAATTTTCAGAGCCCGCCACTACCGGGAGGGCCAAGAGTTCGGGGACGGCGTAGGAGTGGAGCTTCTCGATTTCCAGTTGCAGGGCGGGAAACAACGCGCGCGAGGTCTTGATCACGAGCAGGCATTCGGCAGCGGTCTCGAGTCCGCCCTGCCAGTGATAGAAGCTGCGCAATCCTGGCACGACGCTCACGCAGGCGGCGAGGCGGGCTTCAATGAGGGCGCGCGCCAGGCGTTCGGCGTCGGCTTCGGTCTCACAGGTATTAAGAACAACAATGTTCTCGGTCATAAAGCTTCGGGAATAAAAGGAATGATGATAATATTATCTTCCAAGGCCCTTAATCGTCGCATGAAAGCGTCGCTAACCAGATTCGCATACGTACTAGTTTTTCTGGTAGCGGTGGGGTATGCCTTCATTGCGTTCCCGCAGGGAATGCACTCGTGGCAGGAGAAAACGCGCCAGATCCAGGACATGGAAAAGCGCAACGCTACTTTGGCCAAAGAGGTGGAGCGGCAGAAGGACTACATCAACCGGTTGACCAATAATCCCGCGGCCCAGGAATTGGAAATCCGCAAGCGGTTGAAGCTCCTGCACCCGCAGGAGAAGCAGTACATCGTCGGCGATCCCGAGCCCGCGAAATAGTCCCCAAGTCAGCAATCCCTCCCTTACTTTTCGCTGCTCTGATTGGGGCTCGCGGTCGAGATTTTACAGCTTTAGACCCTTCAGGTATTCGCGGAAGGGACCTCCCAGATCGTGTCGGCGCAGGGCGAACTCCACCGTCGCTTTCAGGAAGCCGAGTTTGTCGCCGGCGTCGTAGCGCGTGCCGTCGAAGCGGTAGGCGTAGATCGGGCGGCTGCGCAGCAGATGGCGCAGGGCATCGGTGAGCTGAATTTCGCCGCCGCTGCCCGGGTCGATCGCCTGCAGCGACCCGAAAATCTCCGGCGTCAACACGTACCGCCCGATGATGGCGAGGTTCGAGGGCGCGTCCCCCTGCTTCGGCTTCTCCACCAGGTCGCGTATGCGGTACACGCGGTCAGGATGGCCGTTGTGCGTGACCGGCTCGGCATCGATGCAGCCATAGGACGAGATGCTCTCCGGAGGCACTTCCATGACAGCGAGCACGGGCGCGCAGAAGAAGCTGTAGATATCCAGGAGCTGGCGCAGACAGGGAGTTTCGGCTTCGATCACGTCGTCGGCCAGCACCACGGCGAACGGTTCCTCGCCCACCAGTTCCCGGGTGCGGAGCACTGCATGCCCGAGCCCGAGCGCTTCCTTCTGGCGCACGTAGGAGACGTCGATCATATCGGAGATGCTGCGCACAATGGCCAGCAGTTCCTTCTTCTTGCGGGTCTCCAGCAGGTATTC
>JBDTPR010000437.1:0-5963 GCA_039932635.1 Candidatus Solibacter sp. | reverse complement strand
ACCAAGGAAGAAGAACGCCAGCGAGCGATCCTGCAGCGACTGGCGCGTATGAAGGCGCCGGGCGGCGAGCCCGGCGCCTTCTTCCCCTCAGGCTTCCGAGCGCTCGATGAAACCCTTGGCGGAGGCTTCCCCCGCGGTCATATGGTCGAAATCTTCGGCCCCTCCGGTTGCGGCAAAACCACGCTCGCCATACAGTGCCTTGCCGCCGCGCAGAAGCAATCGCTCACCGCTGCCTGGATCGATGCCGAGCACACCTTCGACGCCGCTTACGCCGCGCAGCTCGGCGCCGACATGGAGCAGGTTCCCTTTGCTCAGCCGTCCTCCGCCGAGCAGGGACTTGAGATCGCTCGCACCCTCGTCGCCTCGGACGCCGTGGACCTCGTGGTGGTAGATTCCGCCGCCGCACTCGTGCCCCAATTGGAACTCGATGCCGGCATTGGCAACGACTCCCCCGGACTCCACGCGCGCGTGCTCGCATCCGGACTGCGCAAGCTGCAACACACTCTGCAAAAGTCGTGTGCATGCGTGGTATTTCTCAACCAGATGCGCAATCGCGGCAGCGCGTCCTCCGGAGAAAGCGAAACCAGCGCGGGCGGCGCGCCGCTAAAGCTCTTCGCCTCCGTACGCATCGCGCTGGCTCCCGCCGCCGGCGCGCGAATTACGCTGCGAGTCCGTAAAAATAAGGTCGCGGAGAACATCTCCGAATGCGTGCTCGACAGGCGTAGAGACCTCGGATTCGTGGAAAGGCCGTAAAAATAGGCCTTCCAGCACATGCACCGCAAAAAACCTGCGGAAAATCAGGGGTTTTGAGTGCTTTTACCCTTTACATCCCCATGGCCTTAACTTATCATTGATTACGTTCAAGGCTTGGGCTCGTTCGAGTTTCAAGGCTGAAATCTGTTCGATGGAAAACGTGGCGCGCAGCGCTGCGATGAGAATCATAAGGAGAAATATGGCGAATGTAAGAATGACCCAGACGCAGCTGGTGCGGTCGCTGGCGGAAAGCTGCGAAGTCAGCAACAAGGTTGCTCGCGCAATGCTCGACAATCTGTCTGCTACGGCGATCGCAGAAGTGAAGAAGAAGGGAGGCGGCGTGTTCGTGCTGCCTGGCCTTGGCCGGCTTGTGCTGGTGGAACGTAAGGCTCGCATGGGCCGCAATCCCGCGACCGGCGAAGCGATCAAGATCGCGGCCAAGAAGGTCGTGAAATTCCGCGTGGCCAAGAGCGCGAAAGACGCGATCGTGCCGCCGAAGAAGGCCAAGTAGTTCAGTTCATCAAATCGCAAAAAATTAACCCCCGCGCCGCCCATTCGGGCCCTCGCGGGGGTTATTTTTTATTTACCGTTGCTGTGAAGCCGAGATGAACTCAGCCCAACTTGCGGGCTGATCCTCGAAGCCTACGCCTGCTTCTTTTCTTCGACCTTCTCTTCGTCACCCTTCAAGGCTGTCTTGAAGTTACGGATCCCTTCGCCCAAACCTTTCGCGACTTCGGGAATTTTCTTGCCACCGAACAACAATACGGCGACTCCGAGGATTACGAGAAGCTCAGGTAAGCCGAGTGATCTCATGCGCGGCCTCCTTTAATACAATATTGGATTCGAACAGGTGGCCACCTTCCGGCGTCACCTATCGCTATGGTAGCAGAGTGCGCAGGTTCCTTATGTCGGTCCGAACATCCGCCGAGTAAGGCGCCATTAGCACGTTTGCCGCGAACCACAGAACCCCAAAGGAAACCAGGCTTCGCGTCAACCGGTTGTTGCCCATTACCAGCCGCATGAACAAGGCGACGCCAAACGGCAGTACCGCCGTCAATACCCGTGCTGGCGGACTCAAGTCAGGCACGATAATCCCCGCTCATGATAGGAGTGTGTTGGTAGATGCTCCCCGGGATCAATACGCCGTCGGTTATGGTCCGGCTATTACCTGTGAGCTTTCAAACTGGCCGCCGTGCGGGATAATGGTCGGCTAGGGGCGTGATGGATTTCGTCGAGCAACTCAAATCTTCGGTGGATATTGTCACCGTGATCGGCGAGTACGTCCGGTTGCGCCGCGCCGGCCCCAATCGCTACATGGGCCTCTGCCCCTTCCACAACGAGAAGAGCGCCTCATTCACCGTCCACGTCGTCCATCAGTTCTACAAATGCTTCTCCTGCGGCGTTAGCGGCGATGCCATCAAGTTCGTGCAGGAGAAGGAAGGCCTCAGCTTCTACGAGGCCCTTAAGTCCCTCTCCGAGCGCTATGGGGTTCCCATGCCCAAGCGCTCCGGCTATGCCGACGAGGACTCCAAACAGCGCGGCGCGCTGCTCACCATGCACGAACTCGCCGAGGAGAATTTCCGCGCCAACCTCGCGGCAGGTTCGGGAGCCGAAGCCCGCGCCTACATCGCTAAGCGCGGCCTCGCGCCCGACACGGTGGACCACTTCGGCCTCGGCCACTCCGACCGCTCGGGACGCACCCTGGTCCGCCTCTTCGAACAGCGCGGCTTCCCCGTCGCGCAGATGGAAGAGTCCGGACTCGTCGGCAAGCGCCAGGACGGCAGCCTCTACGACCGCTTCCGCAACCGCCTCATGTTCCCGATCCACAACGAGACCGGCAAGATCATCGGTTTCGGCGGGCGCGCCCTTTCCAAAGACGACGAGCCCAAGTATCTCAACTCTCCCGAAACGCAGCTCTACAAGAAGAGCCACGTGCTCTACAATCTCCACCGCGCCAAGGAGGGCGTGCGCAAGAGCGACCGCGTGATCCTTGTCGAAGGCTACATGGATGTGATCGGCGTTTGCGCCGCCGGCTTCCCCAACGTGGTGGCGAGCTGCGGCACCGCGCTCACCGCCGACCAGGTGCGCGCTGTCAAACGCCACTCCCATCGCATCGCCGTCAACTTCGACCCCGACGGCCCCGGCGCCAATGCCGCTGAACGCTCCATCGATATCCTGCTTGCCGAGGGTATGCAGGTGCGCATCGTGGAACTCGATGGCGGCCTCGATCCCGACGAGTATTGCAAGCAGCGTGGCGCGGATGCCTATCTGGAGCGCCTCGAGGTTTCCAAGGGCTACTTCTACTGGCTCGCCGACCGCGCTCGCGCCAAGCACGACACGCGAACTTCCGAGGGCAAAGTGGCCGTACTCAATTTCCTGCTCCCGAAGGTGCAGAACATCACCGACCAGTTGGAGCGCATGACCATCGCCAACGACGTGGCGGGTTATATTGGCGTGGACCGGGGTATGGTGCTCGATCATTTCCGCAAGGCGGTTTCGGATCGTAGTGAGAAGGCCATCGTGCGGCCAAAGAGCCCGCTGCGCCACGATGAGCGCATGCTGCTCAACGCGCTGCTCTCCGACGCCGAACTGCGTGGCGAGGTCATCGGCACGCTGCGCACTCTAAGGACGATCGATACGCTGCCTTCGCGGCGTATCTTTCAAGCCATTTTCACCGTCGAAGATGCCGGTGGACGCGTGGGCTTCGACGAGATCAATGGAAGATTGGAGGAACCAGACCAGAACCTGCTGGCGCAAGCCGTGTTGAACGAGGATGGCGAGTCCGTGCGCGATGAGGTCATCGCCTCGGTAGTCAGCATGCAGCGTAGTGAACAACAGAATCTCCGGGCGGACTTGAAGTCGCGAATCGGCGAGGCGGAGCGCGCCGGGCACTTCGACGAGGCAGTGCGTTTGATAAACGAATTGCAGGGTCTCGAGCGCGCGGAACGCGGCAGGCGGCAATGACAATTCACGTTTCAATTGTGCGTCGCGCAGTAGTGTACAATGATCAGGATTATTCATCCGCTGTGGGTACGGGGCTTCAGTGGCGTTAGACGATAAATACGACGGGCTGCAAAGGCTCGTACAGATGGGCAAGGATAAGGGCTACGTCTTGTACGACGAGGTCAGCGAAGTCCTGCCTGGCGATCTCGCCGGCGGTTCCGACATCGATGACGTGCTCGCCGGACTCGACGTCGCCGGCATCGATATCCTCGAGGAGCCCAAAGATTTCGAGAAGAAGATCGAGGAATCCGGTGAGGACGTCATCGATCTCGAACTTCCAGCGGGCGTCGGTGAAAAAGTAAACGACCCGGTCCGGATGTACCTCCGCGAGATGGGCACGGTGCCGCTGCTCACCCGCGAAGGTGAAGTCGAAATCGCGCGCCGCATCGAGCGCGGCCAGAACACCGTACTCAAATCCATCTTCCGCACTCCGCTGGTCATCCAGGAAATTATTGGAATGGGGGAAGAGGTCACGGCGCAAACTCTCTCCGCGCGCGACGTGGTGCAGATCTCCGACCCCATGCTCACCGACGAGATGGTGGACGAGAAGCGCGACGAGTTCACGCGCAGCGCCGACGATGTCGCGCGTCACTACAAGAAGATCCTGCAGGCGCGGCAGAAGCTCATGGCGATTCCGCGCGGGATGAAGCCCAAGCAGTATCGTCACCAGCTTTGGGAAGTTGCGCGTCTCGTGGTGCGCACTTCGCGCCTCTGCCGCGCCATCAAGTTCCAATCGCCCGTTATCCGCCACTTGATCGATTGCCTCCGCGGCGCTGTCGATCAGCTGCGGCCCATCGAAAACGATCTGGCCATCACGCAGCGCAAGCTCGAGGCGTGGCCCGGCGCGCGCGCCGACGGCATCAAGGATCTGCGCAAAGAGCAGAAGACCTTCGGGCAGCGCCTGCAGCAACTCGAGGAGGCGTTCGGCGGCTCGGCGGCCGAACTGCGGCGCACGCTGGAGGTTATCACCCAGGCTCACCAGGAGGCCGAGACCGCCAAGAAGGAACTGATCGAGGCCAACCTGCGCCTGGTGGTCAGCATCGCCAAGCGCTACACCAATCGCGGGCTGCAGTTTCTCGATCTGATTCAGGAGGGCAACATCGGCCTGATGAAGGCGGTGGATAAGTTCGAATACCGACGCGGCTACAAGTTCTCGACTTATGCCACCTGGTGGGTGCGGCAGGCGATCACTCGTGCAATCGCCGACCAGGCCCGCACCATTCGTATCCCGGTGCACATGATCGAGACCATCAATAAGCTGATTCGCACGTCGCGGCAGATGGTCCAGGAGCTCGGACGCGAGCCGAGCAACGAGGAGCTTGCCAAGCGGCTTCAGCTGCCCGTGTCGAAAGTGCGCAAGGTGCTGCGCGTGGCGCAGGAGCCGATCTCGCTGGAGACGCCGATCGGCGAGGAAGAAGAATCCCACCTGGGAGACTTCATTGTCGACCAGAACGGGATATCGCCCTCCGATGCGGTGATCAACTTGAATCTGCGCGAGCAGACCGCCCAGGTCCTCAAAACGCTCACGCCGCGCGAGGAGAAAATCATTAAGATGCGCTTCGGGCTCGAGGACGGCAGCGAGCACACCCTGGAAGAGGTCGGGCAGAATTTTGCGGTCACGCGCGAGCGAATCCGCCAGATCGAGGCCAAGGCTCTCCGCAAACTTCGCCATCCCAGCCGAAGCCACCGCCTAAGAGCATTCCTCGAAAACGGCACCCGAGGGATGTAGGGCGGACCCCTAGTCCGCGGAACGCCCTCGTTCCGCTCTTCGCACCACGACACAGGCTGGCGGGGCACCCCTAAAATCAAAAAGGGGCACCCGAAGGTGCCCCCTGTGGTTCCTATTTACCAGCGTGGCTCGCGGCGATTGCCGCCACCACCACCACCACCGCCACCGCCGCCTCCGGGGCGCCGGCCACCCCCGCCGCCACCACCACCCGGACGACCGCCGCCGCCTCCGCCGCCAAATCCGCGGCCGCCACCGCCTCCTCCGCCGCCAAATCCGCGGTCGGGTTTCGGACGAGCTTCGTTCACGTTCAACGCGCGTCCGTCAAGGGTGTATCCATTGAGAGCGGAAATGGCCTGATCCGCCTCGCCTTCATTTTCCATCTCGACGAAGGCAAAACCGCGGGAACGACCGGTTTCACGATCTGTCATGATTCGGGCGCTATTTACCTGGCCGTACCGCTCGAAGAGGCTGCGTACAC
>JBDTPR010000436.1:0-5964 GCA_039932635.1 Candidatus Solibacter sp. | reverse complement strand
TGGCCCGAGCACTACACCACGATCATGATGGGCGCCACCGTGGTCACGTACACCGTGCTCGGCGGCATCAAAGCGGTCACCTGGAGCGACGTGCAGCAGATGTGCATCATCTTCGTGGGGCTGATCATTTCGCTGGTCACCGTCATTCTCCTGCTGCCCGATTCGGTCTCGTTCGGCGATGCGGTCTTCCTCGCCGGCGCCGCGGGCCGCCTCAACGCCGTCACCACCAACTTCGATTGGAACGATCGCTTCAACCTGTGGAGCGGCCTGATCGGCGGCACCTTCCTTTTCCTCTCATACTTCGGGTGCGACCAGTCGCAGGTGCAGCGGTACCTGACAGGGAAATCGATTGCGGAAAGCCGGCTCAGCCTGCTGTTTAATGCGGTGGCCAAGATACCGATGCAGTTCTTCATCCTCTTCATCGGCGCCATGGTGTTCGTATTTTATCTGTTCGTGCAGCCGCCGGTGCTTTTCCAACAGGTGGAATTGAAGCGCATCGCGCAGTTGAGCGAATACCAGCCCGTGACCGAGCGCTACCAGCGTGCCTTCGACGGACGCAAACAAGCCGCACTGGCCCTGGTGGAAGCCCACAATACCGGCAATGCCAAGGCCGAGATTGAGCAGACCGCGGCGTACCGCGCAGCCCAAAAGGAACTCGATGCGGCGCGCACCAGTGCCGCGAAACTGGTGGAAACCTCCGGCGGCGAGAAGGACTTCAGCGATACCAACTACATCTTCCTCTCGTTCGTCACCAAGTATCTGCCCTCCGGACTGGTCGGGCTGCTGATCGCCGTGATCTTCGCCGCCACCATGTCGGCGAGCTCGGGCGAGATCAATTCGCTGGCGACCGTAGCCGTGGTCGATATCTATCAGCGCCACTTCAAGCGCGATGGCAGCGACGTGCACTACCTTTGGGCCTCGCGCTGGCTGACGCTTTTCTGGGGCGTCTACGCCGTGGTCTTCGCCGGCTGGGCCAAACGTCTGGGCTCGCTGATTGTGGCGGTCAATAAGGTGGGATCGCTGTTCTACGGTTCGCTGCTCGGCTGCTTCGTGCTGGCCTTCATGTTCCCCAAAGTGAAGGGCACCGCCGTCTTCTGCGGCATGCTGGCCGGCGAGGCTGCGATCTTCGCCACTGCCGCTTTCACCGACGTCTCGTGGCTCTGGTACAACGTGATCGGGTGCGTGGTGGTGATGGCGACGGCACTGACCATTACTTACGCATCGCCGCCAGCGCCAGAAGCGGCATAGCGGGTCGCCGCTTCGCCCTGCAAGGCTTGACACCATCGGTGTGAGTCCGTACCCTCACCTATGATGGCCTTCACCCGACTTATCGCCATTTATCTCGTGTTCCCCGGCGCGTTGGCCGCGCAGTCCTTTGCTGGCATCGCGTCAAATTCCGTCAACGGCCAGCCGCTCGCCGGGGTCCACGTCAAGCTCTTCAGCCTCAGCATCCTTGCCGGATTGACCGACGCCTATGGCGCCATGAGCGCGAGCGATGGCAGGTTTTCCATCGCCGCCATCCCGCCCGGCAGTTACGTGCTCTTCACCGAGCGCACGGGCTTCGTCCAGATGATGACCCCCAGCGGCGCCATTCCGCTACCCACCATCAATCTCAAGTCCGGTGAGCGCGTCACCGACTATAAACTCGAAATGACGCCGCGCGCCGTGATCAACATTCGCGTGGTCGATGACTACGGCGACCCGGTCAATAGCGTGTCTGTCAGTGTCTCACCGGCTTCTCCCGGCAGTCCGGTTGCAGCCAGTCTCAATACGAGTCAGTCGTCCTTCACCAGCCTGCTCGGCGAAACCCGCATCAGTGGCGGACCCGGCAAGTTCTTCATCAAGGCGACGCCGGCCACCGTCGGCACTCAGATGCCGGAGATCCGCACCGACGGCACGTCCGAGGCCAGCTTCGGGCCCACCTGGTATCCCAGCGCGCCGGCCGAAGCCGCCGCCACGCCCGTCGAAGTTGCCGCCGGATCTCGCGCGTCCATCGAGCTGCGTCTTATCCGGCAGCGAAGCCTGACGATCAGCGGCATCGTGAGCGGGGTGCCACAAGATGCCGACGCCATCGTCATGCTCTCGACGTACGACCGCGCGGGCGGCCGACGCACCAATACCCGATCCAGTTCCGCCGGACACCTCGGCAAGTTCGCGTTCTCCAAGCTGCCCCCGGCGCATTATCGCGTCACCGCATTGATCTACAATAACCGCACTCCCATGCAGAGCCAGTCGGTCGATTTCACTCCCGATAGCCCCGACGCGTTGGATGTGCAACTGGCACTGGCGACCGGCGCCGAAATCGGCGGCACGCTGCAGATTACCGGCGAGGCGCCCGGAGCGCCCACTGATAAGCGTACGATTACGTTGCAGCCCATGGGCGACGCGATGACCCCGGCCACCGGAACGAACGAGTCCGACGGCACATTTAAGATGCCCGATGTCTTCCCCGGCCGCTACCGCGTCGATGTCAAGCCCCTGCCCGATAACGGCTACGTGAAGACCGTGGAACTGAATGGCGCGGCATCCTCCGCTCTGGAACTCGACCTTTCGCGTGGCGCGCAAGGCTCGCGTCTCAAGATCACGCTCGGCCGAGATGCCGCCCAACTCTCCGGGACCGTTACCGATAAGGAGGGTCAGCCGCTCGGCAACACACCGTCCATCGTCATCCTCACCGCCGATCGCGAGCACATCGTGCCCAGTCAGGATGGCATCGTCAAAGAGGGCGGCAAGTACAATTTCAAGAACATTCGTCCCGGTAAGTACTGGCTCTTCGCCATCGACGCATTCCGCTCTGGCCTATCCAACAACGAGGAGGATTTCAAACGCCTCGCAACTGCTGCCGAAGAGATCGAAATCAAGCCCGGTGAGAAGATCGCCAAAGATCTCAAGATACTGCTCAAGGAGGACGTGGATGCGCGCAATAAGAAGTAGCCTCACTCTACTCATGGCCGCCGCGGCCTGTGCGCAAACGCAGAACGAGCCCGCCTCGCTCTCTGGCGACGTCACGCACACCGTGACCGGCGCTCCCATTCTGCGCGCCCACATTACGCTGCGCGGCAACGCGCCGAACGGGGCCACGTATGGGGCTCTGACCAACGCCGAAGGCAAGTTCGCCATCACCGGCATCCCCGCGGGCATATACCAGGCCACGGTGGAACGCATCGGCTTCTTCCTGCCGCCGCTGCCTGGCAATCGCACCACGGTCGAAGTCAATCTGCGGGCCGCGGAGAAGAAGGAGGATCTGAAATTCCGCCTCGCGCCGTTGGGCTCCATCTCGGGCCGCGTGGTGGATGCCAAGGGCGAACCCGTGGAAGGCGTGGCAGTCACCATCGATGCCGGGCAGGGCTACTCGCCGATCCGCGACACCACGGACGACCAGGGACGTTACCGGCTGGTGGGGCTGCAGCCCGGCAAGCACAAGGTTCGCGCCAATGTCGGTGGGCTGCCGACTCCGCCGGAAGTCCGCAGCGACGGAACCACGGAAATTCGTTACGCGCCCACGTGGTATCCGGGCGCCGCCACCTATCGGGAGGGCGTGCGGGTCGAACTAGTGGCCGGCGCCGAAGTCAGCGGGATCGACATTCCGCTGGTCCGCATTCCCATGGTGCGCATCTCCGGCAAGGTGTTCGATTTCCCGCCCGAGGTCCGCACGGCGACGTTGAGCTTCGCTCAAACCACCGGCTCGCGCGGCTCCGGCAATGTGAAGAGGGATGGCACCTTCGAGGTCTGGAACATCGACCCGGGGAAGTACTTCCTCACCGCCTCCTGGCAGGGCACTGGCAACCAACGTGTACAGACGGCGCCCATCGATATCGAGATTGGGCAGCAGCATATCGATCGGCTGGAACTGCGCCTGGTCCCGCCCTCTGACATCGCGGGTACCATCATCTACGAGGACGAAGGCGCGCGTCCTCCGGCGCCCCAGCAGGCGGGCCAGCAAGGTTCGCAAGCGCCGCGCCAGGTGCTGACGGTACCGCAACCACCTCCGCCGCCGGGTACGCCGCAGAGTGCGCAGCGCCCACCCGACAATCGAGCGCCGCGCGTTGAAGTTCGTACGGTAGACCCCGGCATCTACGGCACCAGTTCGGCAATTTCCGATGTCGCCGCCGATGGCTCGTTCCGCCTCAATGGAGTCCCCGCTGCGCGCTTCCGCGTCATGCCCACATGGCAAAATGCCTACGTCAAATCGGTGACGCTGGGCGATACGCAGAGGGACGGCAATGTTCTTTATTTGCGCAACGGGTCGGCCGGGGCCGCGCTCACCGTGTTGCTGAGTTCCGCTTTCGGGTCTGTGTCAGGCACGGTGGCGGATCAATCGGGCCCCGTGAATGGCGCGCGCGTGGCGCTGCTGCGCGACGATTTCGTTTCGCTCGGCGACGTCACCTTTACCAACACCGACGCCACGGGCGCATACAATTACCAGAATGTGCGGCCCGGCAAATACCGGCTCGCGGTAGTGGAAGAGTACGATCTGGCTCCTCGCGCCGGGAATCTCGACGACTACGAAGACATCCTCGTGCACGTAGACGTCCAGCCGAAGGATAAGGTCACCAAAGATCTGAAGCGCCACAAATAAGGCGACTCCGCGCGAAGCTCGGAGTCTGAGCATTGGACGCGTTCGACCCCAATCAGAGCCGCGACCGTCAGGGAGAGCTCGCGAGCGGAATTCGGAGTTTTTACATTCTGTAATTCCGGCCTTGCGGCCGGTGTACCGACTGAAGTCGGTACGCAGAATAAATTCTGCCCCACACGATCACTTCAGCATCGCTTCCCAGTCGGGCTCTTCGGCCAGCGCTGCCTCTACATCAATGCCGCGCTGCTCCATCACGCTGGCCAGATTCCGCTGGCCCGCGGGCACCGCCTTCTCGCCGCCGCCCTTGCCCTGATCGAAGTCTTCCTTCACCGCCAGCGCTACTCGATTGCGATCCGCGCGTGTAAGATCCGGCGAAGTCCTGGCCAGCACGATGGCTCGCTTGATGGCCAGTTCCGCCTTCTCGTCTTCGCCCTCGCCCTGTTGCCTGACCGCCTCGTTATAGGCGTCCTGGATACTCTTCAAACTCATCCAGTCGTCGCGCTTTTCGCGGAATTCCACCTGGAACAACATGTGCGACGCGTCTTCGAACGGGACACTCGCCGCCATGCTCGCGCCGCGGAACAGCCGCCCGCCCTTCACCCAGAATTCGGCTGCGTCATAGTCAGTGGCGTTGCCATCGATGACCGCAAAGAAGCCCGGGTGCAGCACGTTCTTTCCAGTGCCGCCGGCGCCGACATAGGTCTCGTGCATTCCGAGCCGCATCTGGCCCGAACCGCCGCCCAACAGATCCTGCACCCCGCTTGCGATCGGCAGCGCCAAGCCGAGCGCCGTCGAAAGCTGCGGCACCACCAGCAGTTTTGAGAGGTCACCCATCACCTTCACCACCGACGCGACGTAGTCCTTGCCCTTCATCGCCAGCAGGCCCGCCACCAATTCCACCGTGCCGCCGTTGAAAGGCATTAGCGAGGTGAGTTGATGATTGAGCGAGATCATCTTGGCGAGACTCTGTTCGCCCACGCCCTGCAACTGCCCCGCGCCCGCCACATGCGGCACCTGCAGATTCTGGTCGCCGAATTGGAAGCTCACTAACGTGTGCGCCATCGGATACCATTCGCGGAACCAGTCCACGCGCTTATCCAGGAACATCTCGGCGATCCACAGGCGGAAATAATGCTTCCCCGCCGTCAGCTCCTCGTCGGTGAAATCTGCGTTCTCGATGTGGTTGTACGGAATCCAGAAGTAGGCGCGTTTGTGCGCGGGATCGGAAAAGAACGACGTCAATTTATCTAGAAGTGGCATAGTCTCCCAAGCGAAACTCAACCGAAATAGCAGATGTCGAAGCCAGCCTCCGCCTCATCGGGCGGCAGCGTCTGTAACAATTGCGCGCGGACCTTTTTCAGTTCCGCAAAAATGCTCATCGCCGCCGT
>JBDTPR010000435.1:0-5987 GCA_039932635.1 Candidatus Solibacter sp. | reverse complement strand
GACCAACGACGTTTCCGCCGCCGAAGCCCACCACCGGGTTGGCGACTACGCGTTGCAGTTGAAGCTCTACGCGCTCGCCGTAGAGCGCATTGCGGGGCGCGTGCCGGACCGGGCTTTTCTGCACTTCCTCAAACCCAACACGCTGTTGGAAGTCGATCTGACGCCCACACTAATAGAAAATCCCGAACAGACTGTTCGGGATTTTCTGGAAGCTCAATCGAATTTAGTTTTCCCTCTCAACGAGGGGGCCCATTGCCATCGCTGCCCCTTCTATCACGGGCTTTGCGACGCGCGTTAGCGCGCCCTGCGGGTGGCGCCCGTCCCCATGGTCTTATGGGGCTGCAACATGCTCTGGAAGATATCCTGCGGCAGGCTCGCCATGACCTTCACCGCGTTGCCGTTGGTGGTCACGACTACCGATTTGATCAGTTGCTGGGCCGTCGCGTCCTGCCCTGCCTGCATCTGCGCCAGGTTGACCAGGAGCTTGAACACATCGGAGAGAGTGGTGGCATTCTGCACCGTATCGCAAACCGCTTCACCGCTGAAGACGACGTTGGCGCCGAACTTCACGCCACCGGCCGCGGACTGTACATTCTGCGCCGCGTTCAACATCGGATTCGGCTGCCCGTCCTTGACGACCGGCACCAGGCTGGACGGGGGAACCGTCGTGATGCCCCAGGCGTCCTGCGAATTGCTCCACTGATTTACTTTTACCGACACTGCCGCGGGCAGCGATTGCGGCGTCCGAAGGCGATCAATGGCGCCCTTTACATTGGCGATGTCGCCGGCGGCTACGGTCGTGGAATCCAGGAAAGCCAAGCCGACTTCCTTCTTCGAAGGCTCGGACAATATGTTGATGCCATTGTAGTTCTCGGTCTTCACGCCGTGCAGAATCGCCAGCGCGGTAATTTTCGAAATATCGAACTGCCCTCTGGCGAGCGCCAGGCCCGTCTTGTCCTGCACGCCGGTGGACGCCACCAGCAGTTCACGCACGTCGCGCCGCGGATCGAAGCCGGTCAGGGTCACCAGTTTCTGCAAATCGGCGTCCTGTGTTTGTAGCTGGTTAAGCACAAACTGACCGAATTGCGTGCCCTTGGCCTGCTCCACGTTAAGCCCGGCAAGCACCTTGGCGTCCGGCATGACCAGGTTCAGTAACTGAGGATCGGCGGCTGACAGCACGCCGGAAAACGCCGCAAGCAGCGTAGCAGTGAGAATTTGTGCCTTCATACCATTCATGACGGGCCCCTTGGAACATTATTAGCAGGCCGGCCACTTCACAAAATTCCCATGTGCCCCACATGGGCGGAATCTTAATGCGGAGCACCTACGCCACTTACTGCAATGTGGCGTTCAAGACCGCAGCCAGGCGCGCGCCCGCTTTCTCAATCTGGGTCTCGATTACCGACGCTGCCAGTTTCTCGTACTCCGCAGTTATCGCGGGAGGCTTGGGCAATTTCCCGTAGACCACCTTGACGCCCGCTGCGTGCGATTGTTCAGCCCACTTTTCGACCGATCCCTTGGCCCACTTCTTGGCCTTTTTGGGCGTCAAATCCGCGGAGTAACGTGCGAAGAGCGCTTCCTCCTGGCCGATCCGTCCCAGCATTCCGCTGTCCCACGCACTGTGCAGATTCGAGGCCCGTCCGAAGACATCCAGCTTGATATCGTTGCCGCCCTTATCGTGATTGTCCGAGCAGTGCAGCGGTTGGTGCATATCGCCGAGGAAGTGGACCAGGAACATGAGCGCTTCCCTGCGTTGCACGGGCGTCGCCGCCGAGTCCACCACCACCTTGCGGAAGTCCGCGATTTTGGTAATGATGCAATCGCCCTTGGGGCAGTCGCGCGACATGTCCAGGTGCTTATGCTCGATCAGGATATCGATGTAATGCCAGGGTCCGGTAGGCGCACGTTCGCGGCGGATCTGGTCGGCCCAACTCGAAATCGACGCCATCGTGGCGCCCGGCCCCAGAATTTCCGCTACCCTTGCCGCTGCCGCCGGGGTGAGGTGCGCCGCCGCCAGTCGCGCCACCAGATTGTGGCCTTCGGGACCCCACGCGAAGGCGGGCAAACTACTACACAAAAGTACCGCTACACCGAACCTGCGCATACGCACGAGAGTACCACATGTTACTTGACTTTCGCCTTGTATTCGCCTCTAATATAGCTGTGTCACTCAAGCTCTATCTGGTCACGTGCGATCTGCTGCAGGAGGCCGATTACGCCTCGTTGCGCGCCCGCCTACTCACGTTCGAAGCTCGGGCCGTTTTGGCCAATCAGTGGGCACTGCATAGTACTCACACCGCGGCGCAGTTGAAGGACATTCTGAAGGAGTTCATCCACGATGGCGACCGCATCGTGGTGGCTGAAGTGGGCGCCGAGCGCGCCAGCCGCCGCGCTCTGTCCAACCTTACGGGGCTGTAGGAAGATGCAGGCGCGAGATGGTGGTATCCTGCTGCGGATCGGTCTCATCGCTGTCTTCCAGATTCATGTGGGCATAGTAGGTTGCGAAGCCGCAGGCGCCCAACACCAGGAGGGCAAATGCCAGCCAGCGGAGCGATTGAGGGTTCCAGGCGCGATCGGCGCCGACGGACGCGGCGGTGGCGCGCACGATACAGTAAGCCGCGGCCAGGCCCAGTCCGAGTTTCACTGTCCAGGGCAGAAGGTCGAGATGCGCTTGTCCGCCAACCTGGCTCCACAGCACGTAGACGGCGATCAGGGCAATCAGAAACTGCGTCGCGTACGCAAGTCGAAGAATTGGCATTGGAGCGTGGTGAAACTTCATCTTACGTTATCCTGAAATAAAGCACACCGATGAACCGTTCCTGGAGCAACTTTCTCAACGCCTTCAAACTGGCCATGGATTCCATCCGTGCCCAGAAACTGCGCAGCTTTCTGACGCTGCTCGGTGTCATCATCGGCGTGGCCAGCGTGATCATGGTGGGCGCCGCCATCGAGGGCCTGGGCGTGTACGCCGAGCAGAGCACCGCCAAAGCCTTCGGCTCCGAGTCCTTCATGGTCGCGCAGATTGCGGCCACGGGACGCCTGAGCCGCCGCGAGTATTTTGAAAAGGTAAAGCGCAACAAGCCGATACGCACCGACGATGCCCGCTTTGTCGAATCCGCCAATGGCGACCGCGTATTGTACAGCCCCTACCGACAGCACATCTCCGACATCAAGCGCGACAACGCGATTTGCGAGGACGGTACGATTCTCGGCGCAGCCGCTTCCATGGCCGGCATACGCGACATCGGCGTGGTGGATGGCCGTTTCTTCACCGACCAGGAGGATCGCTCGCGCTCCTTCGTGGCCGTCATCGGCGACACGGTGCGCACCACGCTCTTCCCAGGAGATGCCTCGCCGCTCAATCAGACCATTCGCATCGAGGGCATCGAATTCACCGTGATCGGCGTGCAGGAACGTCAGGGCTCGAGCTTCGGCCGCGATCTGGACAACACCGCGTACATCCCGATCACCGCGTTCAATCGCATGTACGGGCCAGGCAACGGCTTCGCGCTCTTCGGCCGACCGAAGGAGGGGAGCGGACTGACTCTGGAGAGCGCCCTCGATGAAACTCGCGTGGTGCTCCGCACGCGTTTCCACGCGCGCCCCGGCGAGGCCGACAATTTTGACACGCTCACGCCCGACGCGATACGCGGCTTCATCGACCAGATTCTCGGCATGATCGCCGCAATCGTGGTGCCGGTGACCTGCATTTCGCTGGTGGTGGGCGGCATCGTGATCATGAATATCATGCTGGTGAGCGTGACTGAGCGCACGCGCGAAATCGGCATCCGCAAAGCTGTCGGCGCGCGTCACGGAGACGTGATGACACAGATCCTGATCGAAGCCGTAACCCTGGCGGCGGTGGGCGGCGCGTTCGGTGTGCTCGCAGGCGCGCTCGTCACCATGGTGCTCGGCCAGATCTTTGGATTATCGCTGCACATCACGGCGACCTACGTGATTCTCTCTCTCGTAGTGTCTGGTCTGACCGGAGTCGTGTCTGGCTGGTATCCGGCCTCGCGTGCGGCGAAACTCGATCCTGTGGTGGCACTGCGTGCGGAGTAACTTGTGAATATCAGCGCCGGTCAAAACGTAAAGCTCGCCTTGCAGGCGGTCAGCGCACATCGCTTTCGCTCGCTGCTCACGGTGCTCGGCATCGTGATCGGCATCACGACCGTGGTGACCGTCGCGAGTCTGCTCACGGGCTTGCGCGAGGGCGTCGTGGTCTTCTTCCAGGAACTGGGGCCAGACAATATTTTCCTCTACAAGACGTCCGGCGATCCGTCCCAGGAGCCGCCCAAGGAGCGCAAGCGCCGTCCCATGAAGCCGGAGTACGTGGAGGTCCTGCGGCGCTGGTCAACCACGGTGGAAGACATCGGTTTGCAGCTCTATATTCCACCCGTGGTGGATGGCAAGCCGATTACGGCGCGTGTGCCGGGCTTCGAATCCGAGAACATCAATGTCGCCGGACAATCGCCCAACATGGGCGAGATCTCGCCGCGCGATTTCGCCGCCGGACGCTTCTTCACGCCGGAGGAAGATCAGCGTACCGCGCACGTTGCCGTGGTTGGGTCCAACGTGGCCGAGTCGCTGTTCCCCGGTGGCAATGCGGTCAACAGCACCATGATGATGGACGGCGCGGAGTACATCATTATCGGCGTGTACGCCAAAGCCAAGGGCGGCTTTTTTGGCGAGAACGGCCAGGATAACGCCATTGTCATTCCCCTGCGAACCGCCGAATCCCGCTACCCGCAGGTGGAGCGCTACATGATCACGGCCAAGGCCAAAGCCGGCCGGCGCCAAGAGGCATACGACGAAGTCGAGGGCATCATGCGCCGCATACGCAAAGTGGCCACCGGCGCGCCCGACGATTTCGCGATCTCCACGCCCGACCAGATCATCCAGCAGTTCGACCGCATCACCAGCCTGATCGGTCTCGTGGCCATCGCTATCTCCGCGCTCGGACTACTGGTGGGCGGCATCGGCGTCATGAACATCATGCTGGTCAGCGTCACCGAACGCACGCGCGAGATCGGCATCCGCAAGGCGATCGGCGCGCGCCGCCGCGACATCGTCGGCCAGTTCCTGGTAGAGGCTATGACGCTCACCGGAGTGGGCGGCCTGCTCGGCATCGCGATCGCCGTGGCGATCACTACGCTGATCGGCGCGCTGGTGCCGTCGCTGCCCTCCAAGGTGCCCTCTTGGGCGCTGATCACGGGCTTCAGCGTGTCGGTGATCATCGGCGTTTTCTTCGGCGTGTGGCCCGCCACCAAAGCTGCGCGCCTGGATCCGGTCGAGGCGCTGCGGTACGAATAATGGCCCTTCTCGGAAGTTGCACCGGACTCACCAAGTCCTACGGTTCCCGCCTGCTGTTTGAAAACATCGCGCTCGGCATTTCCGAAGGCGAACGTCTCGGCCTTATCGGCAGAAACGGCGCGGGCAAATCCACGCTGCTCCGCGTGCTTGCGGGACAGCTCGAGCCCGATAGCGGCGTGGTCTCCTTTCGCCGCAATACGCGTGTTGGCTACGTTCCGCAGGAGGCTGAATTCGAGGACGGCCACACGGTCCACGAGGTGATCGCTACGGCCATCGCGAGCGAGCATCTGGACGAACTCGAGCTCGAGGCACGCATCAATCAGACCCTGGGACGCGCCGGCTTTACGGACACCGCGGTGCGCACGGACGAGCTTTCCGGCGGCTGGAAGCGCCGGCTCGCGATTGCCCGCGAGATTGCACAATCGCCTGACGTTCTGTTTCTCGACGAGCCCACCAATCACCTTGATTTCGAGGGCATACAGTGGCTCGAAAAGCTGCTATCGAATGCGCCCTTTGCCAGCGTGGTGGTGAGCCATGATCGCTATTTTCTGGACACCGTGGTCAACGACGTGGCCGAAATCGATCGGGCTTATCCTGGCGGGCTCTTCCGCGTGGAGGGTCGCTACAGCCGCTTCCTCGAACTGAAGAGCGAGTTTCTGCTGGGCCAGGCGAAC
>JBDTPR010000434.1:0-5992 GCA_039932635.1 Candidatus Solibacter sp. | reverse complement strand
ACGCATTACGGCATCGTGCAACCCGAAGGCGGCACGGACGATGTTTTCCGGGTGGTCAATCTGGTGGAGAAGCCGGCTCCGCAGGACGCGCCCAGCAACCTGGCGATCGCGGGGCGCTACATCTTCTCCCCGGTGATTTTCGACATGATCCGGCGCGTGAAGCCCGATAAGCGCAACGAGATCCAGTTGACCGACGCGATCCAGTTCATGTGCGATGAAGGGCGCCGCGTGATGGCGGTGAAGCTCACGCCCGAAGAGAAGCGTTACGACATCGGCAACTTCCCGAGCTACTTCGAGAGCTTCGTGGCGTTCGCACTGGCAGACCCGCTTTATGGAGCGGATTTCCGGGTCGCGCTGGAGCGCCTGCTGCGGGAACTTCCCGCCAAGGTTCCCGCCGGAAAAGTTTGAACAAGACGCGCTGGTTCTTTTTCGCGCTGTTCGTGCTGCTGCTGGCGGCGCGGCTGTGCCACATCGAAATCCTGTGGGCCGAAGAGACGCTGCCGCTGGCCGCGGCGCAGCAGATGCGCGCGGGCAAGGTGCTGTATCGCGACATCTGGTTCGATAAGCCTCCATTCGCGCCGGTCTTCTTTGCGCTGGTCGGCGGCGAGGCCGGGTGGCCGCTGCGAACTACCGGAGCGCTTTACGCACTGCTTTGCTGCGTGCTGGCGTGGGGCTTCGCGCGCGAGCTATGGGGCGAGCGGGAGGGAATATGGGCTGCTGGGCTGCTGGGCTTTTTCCTGGTCTTCGACTTTCCTTCCTCGGTGATTCCGCTGGCGGCGGATTTGTGGATGCTGGCGCCGCATCTGGCGGCGGTATGGATGTCGTACCGGCGGCGTCCGCTTTGGGCGGGGGCGCTGGCGGGTTTGGCGTTCGCGATCAGTCCGAAGGGCGCGCTGGTGCTGGCGGTGTGCGCGTGGTGGTCGCCCTCGTGGCTGCTGCTGGCGGGCTTCGCGGGAGTGACGGGGGCGGTCACGGCGTGGATGTGGATTGTGGGCGCGCTGCCTGGATATTGGGACGAGGTGTGGCGCTGGGGGCGAATCTATGCGGGTGCGACGTTCGTGGAGTCGCCGCTTAGAAATGGCTTCGTTCGGACGTTGAATTGGGCGGGCTTTCACGTAGCGATCGTTGTGGCGGCGTTGTGGGGCAGGCTTCAGCCTGCGCACCGACTTCAGTCGGTGCCCGGCAGCATTGACCACCGCTCCCTCACGGTCGCGGCTCTGACGGGGGCTCGTTCGCGGGCGGAACGCACATTGACAACAGGCTGGGTCGTCTGGCTGGCGATCTCTCTGGCCGGTGTTGCGGCGGGTATGCGCTTTTTCCCTCGCTATTATTTTCAGCTACTGCCGGTGGTGGTACTGCTGGCGGCTCGGGGGTTCGCGGTTCTCGAGCGGCGTCGGCGCGTGGCGGTGGCGCTGTTGCTGCTGATACCCCTGGGTCGCTTTGCCCCCACTTACGTTCAGGCCGCTCGCGACGGAGGTTGGCGCGATACCGCGATGGATCGCGACAGTCGCGCCGCGGCCCGCGTGGTCAGCGCAGCGGCGAAACCCGGCGACACGCTCTTCGTATGGGGCTACCGTCCCGAGATCTACGTCTACGCGCATGTGCCGGCCGCCACACGATTCCTGGATTCGCAGCCGCTTACGGGAGTGCCCGCCGACCGGCACCTGACGCAATCCGCGCCGGTGGAAACGGCAGAGTCGGGCGCCCGGCGCGCGGAGTTGGCGGCATCGCGTCCGACGTTCATTGTCGATGGGTTGGGCGAGTTCAATCGCCATCTGGCAGTCACGGAGTTCGGCGATCTCCGCGCGTGGCTTGCGGAGTATCGCGAACTTGCGCGCACCGCGAACAGTGTGATCTATACGCGCCGGTGATGTCACGGAATTTCCGGCGGCACCCACTAGAACCTTTTGGTCGCCGATAAACGCCGATGCACGCCGATAAAAAAGGATAAAACCAAAACAGAGATCTTTGTCTTATCCGTTCTTATCGGCGTCCATCGGCGTTTATCGGCGACCAAAAAGATTACTTCCCCGTCCAGCAGGGCGCGCGCTTACCCAGGAACGCGCCGATGCCTTCCTGCGCGTCGGCGGCCAGCGCGTTCATCGACATCACTTCCTTGGCGTAGGCGTACGCCTTGGGCTGCTCCAGATCGACTTGCGTGTAGAAGGCCTGCTTGCCGATTGCGACCACCATCGAACTCGCCGCCGTGATTTTCTCCGCCAGACCGCGCGTGGCGGCGCGCAGTTCGGCGGCCGGGACCGCCTGGTTGATGAGCCCCCAATCGGCGGCGGTGCGCGCGGGTACCATCTCTCCCGTGAGAAGCATTTGCAGCGCGCGTTTGCGGCCGACGGCGCGCGTCAAGGCCACCATCGGCGTGGTGCAGAAGAGGCCGATCTTCACGCCAGGAGTGGCGAACGCCGCCTCCTCGGCCGCAATCGCCAGATCGCAAGTGGCCACGAGTTGGCATCCCGCGGCAGTGGCAATCCCCTGCACTTCGGCGATCACAGGCTGCGGAATCGACTGCAGCTTCTGCATCAACTCGGTGCACACGTCGAAGATGCGGCGGTATTCCGTGAGGTCGCGCCCCGTCATCTGCCCGAGATCGTGGCCGGAGCAGAAGACTTTGCCGGCGGCCGCCAGGATCACGGCGCGCACCTCCGGATTGCGGCCGAGCTCGTCGAGCGCGGCGATCAGCTCCAGCATCAATTCCAGGGACAGCGCGTTGCGCCGTTCCGGGCGATTCAGGGTAACGACGGCAGTTGCGCCTTCGTAGGCGATATCGATGTTCATGAGGCTTCCTTGGCGCGGGCGCGCAATTCATTCTTTCGGATTTTGCCGGTGGCGGTGCGCGGCAGCGGGCCGAACTCCACATGCTTGGGGCACTTGAAGTGCGAAAGGCGGACGCGGCACCATTCGATCAAGTCCTCCGCGGTGGCCGCGCAATTTGGTTTCAGGCCCACATAGGCCTTCGGGACTTCGCCCCACTTCTCGTCGGCAAACGCGACCACCGCCACTTCGGCCACCGACGGGTGGTCGGCCAGCGCTTTCTCGACTTCGATCGACGAAATATTCTCGCCGCCCGAGATCACGATGTCCTTCATGCGGTCGCGGATTTCGATGTAGCCATCGGGATGCACCACCGCGAGATCGCCGGAGTGCAACCACCCGCCCTGAAAGGCATCGGCCGTAGCCTTGGGATTGTCGTAGTAGCCCAGCATTACGTTGTTGCCGCGCATCAGCACTTCGCCCATGGTCTGGCCGTCGGTGGGAACGTCGTTCATGTAATGGTCGGTCACGCGCAGGTCCATGCCGGCGATTACGTAGGGCACGCCCTGCCTGGCCTTCACCTGCGCGCGTTCCGCCGCGGGCAAGGCATCCCAGTCGGACTTCCAGGCACAGACGGTGTGCGGGCCGTAGGTCTCGGTGAGCCCGTAGACGTGGTTCAATTCCGCTCCGGTCTCTTCGGCGGCACGAATCACCGCGGGAGGCGGGGGCGCGCCGGCGATCACGATGCGTAGCGGGCGCGAGAACTTCACGCACTCAGCGGCGCAATACTGGGTTAGCGAACTGACGACTACAGGTGCACCGCAGAGATGGGTCACGCCCTCGGCCTCGATCAGACGGACAGCTTCGCGAGGATCGGTCTGGCGCATGCAGATATGGCGCCCGCCCACGGCGGTCACGGCCCAGGTGAAGCACCACCCGTTGCAGTGGAACATCGGCAGGGTCCAAAGGTAGACGCTGCGCTGGTTGAGACCGTGCTCGGTGATCTCGCCGATGGCGTTGGTCCAGGCGCCGCGATGGGAGAACATCACGCCCTTGGGGAATCCCGTGGTGCCGGAGGTGTAGTTGATGGCGATACAGGCGTTCTCGTCGGTCACCGGGGTCGCAGGGCAGGGGGTGGCGGCGCTCAGGAAGGCTTCGTAGTCGTCGATCACGTGGGTGACGCCGGCGTTGGCCGCCAGGTGCTTGAGGAGCGGGTCCACCAGCAGTACCTTGGCGCCGCAATGGCGCAGGATCCACTCAAGTTCGCCGGCGGCGAGGCGGGTATTCAGCATGACGACGAGGGCGCCGAGTCGCATGGGGGCGAAGTGGGCCTCCAGCGCCATGGCGCCGTTGGGCGCCAGCACGGCGACACGGTCGCCGGGTCCCACGCCGAGGGCGGCCAGGGCGCCTGACTGGCGTTCCACGCGGGCGCCGAATTCGGCGTAGGTGAAGCGCCGGTCACCTTCCACGACGGCTACGCGATCGCGCCAGGTGTGGACACTGCGGGCGAGAAAATCGAGCGGCGTGAAGGGCGAGACCATGAGCAAAATCGTATACCACCAAGGGGTTAGTCGTAAACCACCTCATGGGAAGACCCCGTGCTGTACCAGTACAGGAGCACCTAGGCAGCCGTCGCGCCGCGTCCTACAATCGCTCTGGATGAAACTGCGCTGGTGGCTCTATTTGGCGATTTTGGGGGGCAACGCTCTGTATGGCGGAACCATCCATGACCTGGATGTCTCGGCGGAAACCACGCTAACTGTGCGTAGCGGCGACACGCTGGTGTTCCACCTTTTCACGTGGAATTTCGCCCGGACCGCGGAGCGCCTCGATCTTCCCGCTACGCCTACCGATCTCAGCTTCGCGCTGGTCACCGCCCCGGCGGGGATGGCTGGCGAGTTTTCCGCGACGCTGGAATCCGAGGACCGCTCGGTGACGGCGCAGATCGGGAATCTGACCTTCAGCCCGGGATTTTTCACTTCGAGCGGTTACTCCGGGGAGGTTTCGACGCTGCAGGGGCATCTGCATCTTTCGCCCCGGCTCTCGCAATCGCTCTTCGAATCGGGGTCGATTGCGATTGCGCTGCAAAATCTTGACGCGGATATGGAGATTGGGCTTCCCCCGTACGTTTTGCGCCAGAATATGTTCGTCAGCCTCTCGGCCGGACGCCTTTCGGTGGGTGCGTTACCGGGGTGGGTTGAGTTGCAAGCGCCGCAGAATCAACTGCATTTGAGTGTTTTCGAACTCGAACCGGAGTACGCGACCGCGGCCGAGGTACCAGAACCTGCTTCGATGGGTCTGTTGGTGGCCGGGGGCCTGATTTTGTGTGCGCTCTCGGTCCTGTTACGGCAATTTTCACGCTGACATGCCCAAAACCGTTAGACCGCGAAAAATCAACCGTTTGCATCCGGTAATCCACTCTGTTAATATCTATATGGCAGATCGGAATCCTCCCCTTGAACCGCCGCAAATCCACAACGGAGTAACACAATCAACTGAATGAGCTTCACCGTATTTCTTGGTAATCTCCCCACCTGGGTCACCGCAGACGACATTAAGCAATGGCTCGCCGCCGAAGACCTCGTCGCCGACGCCGTCAAAGTGATTCGAAACCACGAAACGCAGGAATCCAAGGGCTTCGCTTTTGTAGAAGCACCCACGAATGATGAAATGCAATCGATCATTCGCCGTTTTGACCGGGCACCTTTGGAAGACCGGTTGTTGCGCGCCAATCCCGCGCAGCCGCCGAAAGGCAAGGATGCTCCTCGCGGGGCCGCGCCGTCGCAGCAGCAGTCCGCAGCACCCAATGCCATCCGTACCGAACAACGTCCCGACCGCAAGAAGCGCGGTGGGCGAAATCGCGAACAATCCCCCCGCAGCGCGTTTGCAACCGAGCTGGCGAAGGTCCTGTAAGCCAGGCCTCGCCAGCCCCGGCGGCATACCCCGCGGCTGTTGCACCATCCACACCTGTGAACGCAAGGCACAAGTCGCCTTGCATTATCCCTCCTATTATCACCGCGTTACAATTGGCCTCCCGCGTGCTTTTCGGCATCCCATGAAATACACCTGGCTGGGCTGTCTATTGGTGGGTAGCCTGCTTTTCGCCGGAACGCAAGACTCCGATCTCAACGTCAACAAGCGTTACACGGTGGATACCGTCATCGTCGCCGGCAAGGGTTGGAAGACCAACATTGCCGACCAGCAGAATGACCGTATCAGCGCCGGA
>JBDTPR010000433.1:0-5999 GCA_039932635.1 Candidatus Solibacter sp. | reverse complement strand
ATGGCGAACATCCTACCCTATTTTCTTGAAGCGAATCTACCTAAGTCTCGGGTCGAATATCGGCGATCGCGCGGAGAATCTGCGGCTCGCGGTGGAACGCCTCGGGGAGTCGGACGTGCGCGTCCTGCATTGTTCGCGGATCTATGAGACGGAGCCCGTGGACTATTTGGATCAGGCGTGGTTTCTGAATCAGGTGGTGGAGGCTGAGACCAACCTGTTCCCCATGCAGTTGCTGTCCAGGACGGGGCGGATCGAGCGGGAGTTGGGGCGCAAGCGGACTTTGGTCAAAAAGGGACCGCGCACGCTCGATATCGACATCCTATTCTATGCGGCGGCGGTGGTGGAGACGGCGCGGTTGGCGATTCCGCATCCACGGATCGCGGAGCGACGGTTTGTACTGGCTCCGCTGGCGGAACTTGCGCCGGAATTGCGGCATCCGGTGACGCATCGGAGTGTGCGACAGATGCTGGAGAGCGCCCCAGCAGCGGTGGTCAGGGTGTGGCAGGGACCTAGATGAACATCTCTTCGTCTTGCGTGGCGGAATCCACGCTGCTGCGACGCTGGCCGCGAACCATGGTGCCGACGGCGGCGGAGATGCCGGCGGCGATGCCGTTGACCTCGCGAACCGGACGGAGCACGGCGCTCTTCACCGCGCCCGAGACGTTTTCAATCTGGGCCACGGTGTGCTCAACGGATTGATCCACCTGCTCCAGGCGAGCGCGTGCACGGTCGCCCGCATCGTGCAGCAGGTCGCCCATGCGTTCCACCTGCTCGCGCCCTGAGCGCATGATGGCGACGGTTTCGTCGGAGACTTCGGCGATGCGCGGGCGAAGATCCTGGATCACCTGATTGGTGGACAGCGTGACCTGATTGGCGCTCTGCACCAGAACACCGGCGCGATCGACGACGACCACCGCTTTATCCAAAACGGGAAGCATCCGGTCCACGGCGGGACCGATTTTGAGTGCCGCCGCAGCCACGTTATCGAGGGCCGGTCCGATGCGATCGATGACCGGACCGACCTTGTCGATCACGGGTTCCATTTTGGCCAGTAGGGGTTCGGTATTCGCCATGAAAGTGGCGGTCTTGTCCTGCAGCTTCCTCGTGAGGTTATACAGAGCGAGTACGATGCCCGCCTGCACCACGAAGGCAAGACAGGCGATCACTACCGCCGCCGCCACCACAATCCGAAAAGTTTCTTCAGACATACAGAATCCCCAGGGGTACTGACTTAGCTCACTGCGTCGCGATACGCTTGCTTGCCGGCTTCCACGGCGTCGTTGAGGGTGTCCTTCTGGCGGCCCACGGCCTCCTTGCCCTTATCGACCCAACCGCTGGCAGAATCCTTCAGTTCGGTGCCGCGCTGTTTGATATAGTCCGTTCCTTCACCGGCCTTATTCTTTATAAGGTCGCGGGTTTCTTGTCCAGACTTCGGCGCGAACAACATTCCGATTCCGACTCCGACTCCCAAGCCCAGCAAAAAGCTGGAAAGTCCGTTCTTGTCCATGAGTTTCTCCTTCGGCCGCAGCCAATTTCCAGTATACTCCGCGTTAGGTAGCATGGATATGTTCGAACGTAAGGCGCGTCACCTGGACTCCGCTGGTCTGTGGGCTTATGCACTACGTGTGCTCGGTAGCAGAGCGCACTCCACGGGCGAGATGCGGGTGAAGTTGGGACGGCGCGCCGAGAATGCCGAGGACGTGGAAGCGGTACTGGCGCGTTTGAAAGAAAGCCAGTACCTGAACGACCGCCAGTTCGCCGAGAGTTACGCGACGGCGCGGCTCTCCAATGAGCGATTCGGCAAGACGCGCGTCTTGCAGGATCTGCGCCACCGCAAGGTGTCGAATACGTTGGCCGAGAAGACGGTGCAGACGGTCTATCAGGATATCGATGAGGGCGAGCTGATCGAGGAGTGGATTCGGCGGAAGTATCGGAGTGCGGAGCGTGAGTGCTTGTTTCAATCCGACAAGGATTTGGCGTCGGCGTACCGGCGGCTGGTGAGGGCGGGTTTTAGGACCGGCGAGATCGTGAAGGCGCTGAAGAAATTCGCGAAGAATCCGGAATTGCTGGATGGCTTCGAACCGCCTGAAGAGCCGGAAGATTAACAGAGCCGCGACCGTCAGGGAGCGATGGTAACGAGACTGGCAACCTTCCCTTACGTTCGCGGCTCTAATGGCGCTCCGCTCTTGGCGAACTTGTATTCTTCCACCACCTCGCCATTGATCAAATGGCGCTGAATGATTTGCTCTAAGACTTCTGGCGTGGCGGAGTGATACCAGACGCCCTCCGGATAGACCACCGCGATTGGTCCGCCCTCGCAAATGCGCAGACAGTTGGCTTTGGTGCGAAAAACACGGTCCAGCACACCTAACTCCGCCAAGCGGCGCTTGAGGTAGTCCCAGGATTCAACTCCCACGTCTGTCGGGCAGCACTTGGGCTTAGTCGGGTCGGCGCAGAGAAAGATATGACGCTGGATGGTCGGCACGCCCAGTCCAGCAGCAAGTTGGGCAAGGCGTTCCGGATCCGGCGGCATAGTTAGTCGACAACCATGACAGAGTTAATCAGCTTGCCTATTTCGGGGACGGAAATGGTGACCGTATCGCCGGGAGCGAGCGCCGCCTCCTGCGGCACGATGATGCCGGTGCCGGTAAGCAAAACGGTGCCTGTGGGAACCCGATTTGCGCGGGTAAGATACTCCACCAGGGTTTCGAGCTTGCGGTGTAACTTGGCGGTGTTGACCTCGCCATGATAGAGCGTCTCGCTGTTGCGGGTCACGGTGCAGTTCATCTGCAAGTTATAGGGGTCGGCGACATCGGCCAGCGTGATAATGACGGGGCCGAGGGCGCAGCAGCGGTCGTAAACTTTCGACTGGGTAAGGTAGAGGGCGTTTTCACGCTCGATATCCCACGCGGAAACGTCATTGGCGAGAGTGAGTCCGAAAATGCTGTGGCCCGGTCCGAGCACGATGGCGAGTTCGGGCTCCGGCGCGGTGAACTTGGAATCGGGCCGAATACCGATCGCGTCGCCCGTCCCGACACAGTGGCGCGCGGTGCCCTTAAAGAACACCTCGGGCCGCGCCTCGCGGTAGACGTGAGCGTACATGCCTTCCCGGGTGCCGTGCTCGGCATCACGGAAGGAGGCGCTGGTCTCATAGGTACAACCGCAGCCCCAGACTTCGGGCGGGTTGATGGGAATGATTGGTTCGGCCGCAACCAGATTGGAAGCAGCCTTACCGGCAAGCGAAGGATCGAGGACCACGTCGAGCGCGGTGTGACCGGGGATGAGACGGCATCCCCCCTCTTCAAAGATAGCGGCCGTGATGACGCCGTTGAGCTTGATTTGTCCGAGTTTCATCTTAGTATTTGAGGTAGACGGTCTTGTAGTCGGAGTAGAATTCCATGGCCGCGGGGCCTTGTTCCTTGGGGCCGAAACTGGAGTCCTTGGTGCCGCCGAACGGAAGCTGATACTCCACTCCGGCGCTGGGCAGGTTGACGGTCAGCAGACCGGCCTCCGCGCGGTAAATGTACTCGAAGGCGCGCGACAGGTTGGTGGTCTGAATCGACGACGAGAGCCCGAACGGGATCGCGTTGGCAATGCGCATGGCCTCATCGAAATTAGAGGCGCGCATGATGGCGAGCACCGGTCCGAAGATCTCTTCCTTCGCGATGGTGTGCTCCTCGGTGACATTGGCGAAGACCGTGGGTTCCACAAAGAAGCCGTTGGCGTGCGCGCCCTCGCTCAGGCGATTGCCGCCGCAGAGGGGTTCGCCGCACTCCTTGCGGCCGATCTCGATGTACTTGAGCACGGTCTCCAGCTGCCCCTTGTCCACACAGGGTCCGATGTCGATTCCGGCCTGCATGCCGTCGCCGACCTTGAGTTTGCGGGTGCGCTCCACCACGGCGGCCACGAACTTATCGTAGATGGCGTCTTCCACAATCGCGCGGCTGGTGGCCGTGCACTTCTGCCCGGTAGAGAAGAAGGCGGCATTGACCACGTTTTCGACCGCGGAGTTGAAATCGGCATCGGCCAGCACGATGGTCGGATTCTTGCCGCCCATCTCGAGTTGAATTCGCAGGTGGCGGCGGCTGGCGTGGGCATGCAGCCATGCGCCGATCTCGCAGGAACCGGTAAAGGACACAGCCTTGAGCCCCTCGGCGTTGACCAGGGCTTCACCCAATTCTGCGCCGGAACCGGCGACGAAATTGACGACGCCTTTCGGGATGCCCGCCTGATGCAGGGCCTCGACGATGCGCCACGCGCTGAGCGGCGCGGCGGAGGCAGGCTTGAGCACCACCGTGTTGCCACAAATGAGCGCCGGCGCCAGCTTCCAGGCGGGGATCGCGAAGGGGAAATTCCAGGGCGTGATCAGGCCGATAACGCCCACCGGTTTACGGATGGCGAACATGTGCACGCGGTCGCGCTCGCTGGGCACGAGCATGCCGGGAAGTCGCGAGCCTTCGCCCGCGAAGTAGCGGAGGATATTGATGGAACGGCGGACTTCGCCCTTGGCTTCGGGCAGGGTCTTGCCCTCCTCCCGGGTCATCTCGGCGGCGACGGACTCGAAGGTCTTGTCGAGGATGTCGGCTGCCTTATATAGGATGGCTCCGCGCGCCGGTCCAGCCATGGTGCTCCAGCCCGGGAAGGCTGCGGCAGCAGCGGCAGCAGCGGCATCGACATCGGCCGCGGTGCCTTTTGCGAAAGTTCCGACCAGTTCCCCGGTAGCGGGGTTGCGGTTTTCAAATGTGGCGCCGGTGGTGGTCCACTCGCCGTTGATGTAGTTTCCGAACATTTAGAATTGTACCTTTGGATTGGTTCGAGCGCCGGGCTCGGTCTTGAAATAGGCATCGTTGCGGGTAAACCCGCTCATGCCGGCGACGATGTTGTTGGGGAAAAGTTCGATTGCCGTATTATATCGCTGAAGTGTCTCGTTGTACTTACGACGTTCGACTGCGATGCGATTTTCGGTGCCGGCCAGTTCGTCCTGCAGGCGCAGGAAATTTTCGTTGGAGCGGAGTTGCGGATAGTTCTCGGAGACCACCAGCAGGCGGCCGAGAGCGCCGGAGAGCTGATCGTTGGCGGCGATCTTTTCCGAGGGATTGCGAGCACCTGCCATGGCGGCGCGGGCGTCGGCGATGTTTTTGAAGACCTCGGTTTCGTGGGCGGCGAAGCCTTTGACGGTTTCGACCAGGTTCGGGATGAGGTCGGCGCGACGCTGCAGGGCGACATCGATGGTGCTCCAGGCGGCGTTGACGGCTTCGCGCTGGGTGACAAGGTCGTTGCGTACGCCGACGTATTTGCTGCAGGCGCCCATGCCTACAAGGAGCAATACGGCAACGACGATCAATCCGATTTTCACAGGGTTTCTCCTTTATCGATGGTATCGACTGAGTCGATGACTTGAGAGATTTCGTGCAGATAGGAGGACAACAACGCTACCGGGTCGATGTCGCGGGGCTTCAGGCGGCCTTCGCGGACATCGAGGAGTCTTTCGAACGGCGCAGGGTCGAACGAAAAGACTTCGCGGGCTAGCTGAATCACGTCGCGCTTGAGGAACGGGGCGTTGAACCCCTTGAGAAAGAGCGCGTGGCGGAAGAGCACGCAGAAAGTGGAGACCGAATCGAGCAGCATGCGGCGCAGCAGGTCTGGGTTGGACATCATGCCGGCGGCCTTCTGGCGGGCGCGAAAGAGTTTGGCGCGGAGTTCGTGCTCCACCTGGGCGCGGTAAAAAGAATCGTCTATGACCAGGGAGGCGACCAGATCCGGGCCGTGGAGAATGCGATGCTGGCGCTGGATATCGTGAAATTCGATGGCGAAGCAATCGGTGGCGGACGCGAGTTCGGTTTCCGTGAGCAGGAGGGGCGAGGGGCTGCCCTGCTCGCGCCACCAGCGGAAGACGTCCTCTACCGCGGCCAGTTCGCGAGTGCCGAGAGCCTTGAGCACGCAGAGGACGTTGAGGTCGGAGAAATCTTCGTGATGGTCTCCGGCGGCTGCGGAGCCGT
>JBDTPR010000432.1:0-6005 GCA_039932635.1 Candidatus Solibacter sp. | reverse complement strand
ACGCCAGGACCAGTGCCAGTGTGGATCTAAGTACGGAGTATTCCCTACGCATGCATCCAGCATATTACGCTCGGTGCGTCTGCGTACGTACGAACTACGACACTAACGCTTGCGTCACGCGCGAAGCCAGTTGATCGAACGTGATGATTTCGTAGATGGTCGGGTCGCTCATGATGCGCGCGACCAGCGCCGCATGCATGGCATGTCCCGCGCGCTCCGCAATCACGTGCCCCAGCAGCGGCCTTCCCAGTAGCGCGAGATCGCCGATCAGATCGAGCGCTTTATGCCGGCAGCATTCATCGGGAGCGCGCAATCCGTCGGGGTTCAACGGGCCGTCGTTGGTGAAGCACACGGCATTTTCCAAACTTGCGCCGCGAATCAGCCCCATATTCCGCATCTGGTCGAGATCGGTTTGCCACCCGAAGGTGCGCGCGAACGCCAGTTCGGAGGCGAAGCGCTCCGGCGTCACTTCCAGTTCGAGCGATTGACGCCCCACCGGAGCGGGGTAATCGGTGTCGCATGTCAGGCGGAAGGCTTCATCCGGCAGGATGCTGATGCGCTTCCCCTTGTCTTCCACCGAAATAGGGCGGCGGATGCGAAGATAGCGGCGCTTGCGGCGGTAGGTGCGAATTCCCGCCCGTTCGATCAGTTTGACGAAGGGCAGGCCGCTGCCATCCAGAATCGGCACTTCGAGATTATCGATTTCGATGTAGACGTTGTCGATGCCCATCGAATACAGAACGCTCAGCAGATGCTCGGTCGTCGAGATCAGCACGCCCTGGCGCATCAGGCTGGTGGCATAGCTGACGCGGGCCACGTGACGCCAACTGGCGGGAATCGCGAAGGGCTGGTCGTTCTCCCCTCGCAGATCGGTGCGCAGAAAAATCACGCCGGTGCCGGCGGGAGCGGGCACGATACGTATCTTTACCGGCACGCCCGAATGCAGTCCTACGCCCGACGCTTCGACCGGCCGCTGCACCGTGGTTTCAAATCTCAATGTCAATCTCCAGCATTACCGACCTCTATTACAACAGAGCCGGATTCCAAACGACAACCGTTTGATGCAGAAGGACTTGGGAAAGTTACAGTGTCGCAAAAACGCTACACTTCGCGGTGCCGACTGTGGTGGATTTGAGGCGCTTTGCGTTGCCGATTTGCTGCAGATTGAGGCTTACAAGCCCTGTGGGGCGTCACGCCAGTATTTCGGTGAGGACCTTGCCGCTCACATCCGTCAGGCGGAAATCGCGGCCGCTATAGCGATAGGTCAGCCGCGTATGATCGATGCCCATCAGGTGCAGAATCGTGGCATGCAGATCGTGCACGTGGACAGGCTTCTCGATCGCCTTAAAGCCGAATTCATCGGTGGCGCCGTACACCGTGCCGCCCTTTACGCCGCCGCCCGCCAACCACATAGTGAAACCGAAGGGATTGTGGTCGCGGCCGTTCTGCGTGCCTCCGGCTCCCGCGCCCACCTCCTGCACGGGGGTGCGTCCGAATTCGCTACCGCAGACCACGAGCGTCTCCCCCAATAGGCCGCGCGTTTTCAAATCGTTGATCACCGCGGCGAAGGGCTGGTCCGAATCCTTCGCGTTCTTGCGGTGCGAGTTGATATCGCCGTGCGCATCCCACGGGTCGCCCTTGCCGTAATAGACCTGCACCATGCGGACGCCCTTTTCCACCAGACGCACCGCCATCAAGCAGCCGCGCGCCGTGCTGCCCGGGCCGTACATCTGCAGCGTCGCAGGCGATTCCTTGCGGATGTCGAAGACGTCGGGCGCCTCGGTCTGCATGCGGTAGGCGATCTCCATCGACTGGATGGCGGCCTCCAGTTGCGGGTCGCGAGGCACGCCGCGCATGGCATTCAGCTTCTCCATCAGGTCGATTTCGCGACGCTGCTCGGGCGAGGTGAACTTGTCGTTGTGAATGTAAGAGATCAGTTCCTTCGGGTCGAATTTCTTGCCGATCAGGTCCTGCTCCGTCTGCTTCTGCACCTTGTCGCCGATGAATGTGCCCTGGTGCACCGCGGGGAGGAACGCGCTGTTCCACAGCGGCGGGCCCACGGTGGTCGGCACTTCCGGACAGAGCACCACGAAGCCCGGCAGGTTCTGATTGTCGGTCCCCAACCCATACGTCAGCCACGATCCCAACGAGGGGCGGCCTACCTGGCTGTGGCCCGTATTCATCATCGACATCGACGGCTCATGGTTCGGGATGTCGGTGTACATCGAGCGGATGAAGCAGATGTCATCGGCGCAGGCGCCGACTTTCGGGAAGAGTTCGCTCACCTCGATTCCGCTCTGTCCGTACTTCTTGAATTCGAAGGGCGACCGCATCAACGCGCCGGTCTTACGCTCTGTGGCGATCGAACCGCCGGGCAGCGGTTGCCCGTGATACTTGTCCAGCATCGGCTTGTGATCGAAGCTGTCCACCTGGGAGAGTCCGCCGTTCATGAACAGGAAGATCACGTGCTTCGCCCTGGGCGTGTGATGCGGCTTCGGCAATTCCTGGGCGCGCGACAACGACTGTCCTACCATGCCGGCAAAGGCCATCATGCCGAAGCCGCCGCCCATGCGGCAGAGCGCGTCGCGCCGTGTGAGTGGATTGCGCAATTTCATGAAAGACCTCAATCGATGTACAGAAACTCGTTATTGGAGAGCAGCACTTTCAGGTACCGGCCCCAGGGTGTTACGGGCAGCAGTTTGGCAGCCTCGGCGGCGCGGCGCGCGCCTGGTGTCACGCCAGCCATCATGCCTTCGCCCGGCGGTGGCGCGGGGTCCTCAGAGGGCTTGGCTTCGGTGGGCGCGGGCGTACCCTTGGCCTTCGCTTCGGCTTCCTTCTTCGCCTTCTCCGCCTTGCGTTCGTCTAACGAGACCAGCGGCTCCGCGCGCAGGAACGCGATACCCGCGTCGCGCTCCGCATCGCTGGGCGCGCGCCCGTACACGATGCTGTACGCCTTGCGGATCGACGCAGCCATATCGGCCTCGCCTTCGATCCTTCGCGCCAGAAGCTCCGATTGCTGCTGAACGAAATCGCTATTCATCAGGAACAACCGTTGCAACGGAACGTTGGTCGCGAAGCGCTTCTCGGCGCTCAAATTCGGACTCGGGAAATCGAAGAGCTGCAGATACTCGTCCAGGCGATAGCGGCTGACTTTGCCGTACACGGTGCGGCGATTGTACCCTGGCGTGAGATCCGCGGAAGGGCCGCCCGCTTTGTCCTCGAGGGCGCCGCTGACCAGCAGCATGGAATCGCGCAACTGCTCGGCATCCATGCGCTTTCGATTGGCCCGCCAGTAGAAGCGATTGCCCGCGTCCTTCTCGAAGTTGGCCGCCGAATCCGCGGTGGAAAGCTGGTACACCGCGCTCAGCAGGATCTCGCGATGCAGCTTCTTCACCGACATGCCGCCTTCCACGAAGCTCTGCGCCAGGTACTCCAGCAACTCGGGATTGGTGGGCCGTTCCCCGGCGACTCCGAAATTGCTTGGCGTGTCCACGATGCCCGTGCCGAAGTGCTGCTTCCAGACGCGATTCACCATCACCCGCATCGCGATGGGCTGCTTCAAAATCGCGTCGGCCAGCTCCACACGGCCGCTGCCCTTTTGGAAACGCAGCGGCTCCCTGACCAGGACCGCGGGGAAGCCGCGTTCCACCTCGTCGCCGAGATTGAACGGGTTGCCGCGGACGTGTACCTTCAGGTTGACCGGTGTGGCCGCGTCGGAGACTGCGTGCGCATACGGAAACGCCGGCTCCATTTCCTTGCGCATCGCCTCGATATCGTCACGCAGGGCCTTGAGGTACGCGCGCCGCTCGGGACTCAGGCGCTGCTCCAAGTTCCAGCCGCGGAAGCTTAACAAGCCGGGCTTGATGCGCTCCATGACCTGCGATGGGTCGAATCCGTCTTGCAGATCGCGCTGGTAGACATCGGTGTACAGGTTGCTCCGTTCTGTGGACATGGATTTCAGAGTGAGTCCGCAGAACGGGCAGAAATCGTCGTTGGTGATGAATTCGTTGGGCAGGTTCGCGGGCTTCTTCTTTTTCGTACCGGGCAGCGTCTTCGCCTTGATGATGTCGTTCTCGTCGGTGATCTCGCGGCGCTCCAGCACGATTTCCACCAGCAGCTTCTGGAACTCCCCGGCGAGTTTCTTCGCCTCTTCCAGCGTGCCGCCGCGGGCCACCATTTCTTGCCAGCTCTTCAGGTACGGATAGAACTTGGGCGGTTTCGCCAGGAATTTGAGCCATCGGTCGAAGACCTCGTACTCCAGCTTCTCGTCCTCCTGCACATGCGCCTGCTCGTCTTTGGGCTCGCCGGTCACTTTCCACGCGGCCACCATGTATTTCGACGCCTGGTATGCCAGCCCCAAAGCCACGCGCAGACTCTCGTCGCGCTCGCTGTCGCTGAGCAGATCCTCCTTGGCTTCCACGGTGTTCTTCTGCGCCTTGTACTCGTCCACCAGCGCCTTGGGCGCGAGCGGAATCTCCGCGTACTGCGTGTTATTGAAAACGCCCGCCAGGGCATAATAATCGCGCGTCGAGATCGGGTCGTACTTGTGATCGTGGCAGCGCGCGCAGCCCACCGTTAGCCCGAGGAAGCCGCGCGACACTACGTCCACACGGTCGTGACGCTCATCGGCGTGCGTGATCTCCACCGCGCCGTTGTCGTAAAACCAGGGACCCAGCCCGAGGAAGCCGAGCGCCGGCAGCATGCCCACGCGCGACTTCTCGTCCATCTGATCGGCCGCCAGTTGCGCCTTCACAAACTGGTCGTACGGCAGATCGTCGTTGAACGCCTTGATCACCCAATCGCGATATAGGTAGGCATTGGGATAGGGGCTGTAGCCGCGGCGCATCGGGTCGAGCGAGCGGTAATCGTCCTCGCCGTAACGCGCTACATCGAGCCAGACGCGGCCCCAGCGCTCGCCGTATTGCGGCGAGGCGAGCAGGCGGTCCACCACCTTGGCGAAGGCCCCGGGCGTACGATCCTTCTCGAAACCCTCGAAGTCTTCCGGCGTGGGCAGCAAACCGGTGAGATCGAGTGTGACGCGCCGCAGCAGCGTGCGTTTATCGGCCGCCGCGACGGGTTTGAGGCCCTGCTTTTCCAACGAGGCGAGTACGAAGCGATCGATGTTGGTGCGCGCCCACCCGGCGTCGGACACCTGCGGAATCGCGGGCGTGCGTAGCGCTTGAAAGCTCCAGAAGGCGCGCTGCTCAGGCCGCAGCGTGCTGGTCTCGGGGGCCGGGGTTGCTTTCGTCTCGGGCCATGGCGCGCCCGATTTCACCCACTCCACCAGCGCATTAATTTCCTCGGCGCGCAGTTTCCCGCCCTGCGGCATCTTGAGCTTGGCATCGGTCTGCCGCACGGCGCGAATCAGCAGGCTGTTCTCCGCATCGCCGGGCACCAGCGCGGGTCCGCTGGCGCCGCCCTTCAGCAACTCTTCTCGCGAATCCACGCGCAGGCCGCCGAGTCGCGATCCCGTGTGGCAGGCGTAGCAGTTGTTGGCTAGAATCGGACGAACGCGGTTTTCGAAGAGGTCGTTGTCGGCCGCGTTCGCGCAGAGCGGCAGCACGAAAAGCGCGACCTGGTATCCCCTCCAGATCTGACGTAGGCGCATAGAGTGATTAATATTCAACCACGTTCTCACGCAGCGTGCCAGTCTCCGGGCGCCGGCGGGTACGGTATGATGCCCCAGTGACTCGCACTCGTATCCCTGCCGGAATGCTCGTGGTCCTCGTGCTTTGCGCCCAGACGCCGCGCCCCGGCGTGAAGGGTCCCGGCCTCCGAATCCCCATTGCGAACCTCAAGCCCGACGCCGTCTTCGAAGTGCCCGGCAACCCCGATTGGATTACCGTGGACGAGTCCGTCTGGATCTCCAATTTTCCCAAGGGCAGCGTTACGCGCCTCGATCCCAAGACCAATCAGGTGCTGGGCGTGATTGCGACGGGGAGCAAGCCGTGCTCCGGCCTCGCCGCCGGTTTCGGCTCGCTGTGGGTGCCGAATTGCGGCGATCA
>JBDTPR010000431.1:0-6007 GCA_039932635.1 Candidatus Solibacter sp. | reverse complement strand
GATGCAATTGATTCTGGAGCAGTGGCCGGGAGGGCGCTGGTTCCGCGATCGCGGCAACGGCGTCGGCCATCTGTGGGGACACGTGCAGGTGATCAAGGCGCCGACCCTGCTTGAATTGAGCGGGCCGATGTTTATGTCGTACCCCGCGATCAATCACGTGGAGATTCGCTTGGAAGAAATCCCCGGCGGCACCCGCGTCAACCTGCGGCACCGCGCCATCGGCTTCCTGGACCCGGAGCATCGCGCCGGCGTCACCCAGGGATGGGGACACATGCTCGGCCAGATCGTCCACGACTATGCTCCCGAAACCGGGGTGCATGGAAGCTAATGGCTGACGATCTTGACGCCGTCTGGAAGGCGCTTTCGGATCCCACCCGGCGCGCAATTCTAGACCTCTTGCGCCAAGGTCCGCTGACCACCTCCGATATCGTGGAAGCGTTTCCAGCGCTCAGCCGCTTCGGCGTAATGAAGCACATGGAAGTGCTTCGCGAGGCTGGGCTGATCGATTCGCGCGAAGAAGGCCGCACCCGCGTTAACTCTCTGAACGTGGTTCCCATCCGGCAGATTTATGAGCGCTGGGTCGGACGTTTCGAGGAACTCTGGTCCAGTCATCTTCTGCGCATCAAAGAGGCAGCCGAGGGCAAACCCGCGCCCACTCCATCGCGTAAACGCGGCGGCCGCTAACCAATCAATTCCTGCCCGGACACTGCGCAGGAGAGCTGTGTCCGGCAGGCCAACCAATCTGAACAAACGAGGAAATCATGACTGCAACCGACGTTAAACACAAAGTCGTATCCGGCAAAGAATGGCTCGAAGCGCGCCAGGCGTTCCTGGCCGAAGAGCGGGCCTTCACGCACCAGCGCGACGCGCTAAGCCGGAAACGGCGCGAACTGCCCTGGTTCAAAGTGGAAAAGACGTATTCCTTCGCGGGTCCCGAGGGTCCCGTCTCGCTGCAGGAACTCTTCCAGGACCGCAGCCAGCTGATTGTTTACCACTTCATGTTCGGTCCGGGATGGAAAGAGGGCTGCCCGAGCTGTTCGTTCGTGGCCGATCACTTCGGCGGTATGCTGCCTCATCTGGCGGCTCGCGATGTCTCGTTCGCGGTGGTGTCGCGCGCGCCCATCAATGAGATCGGGCAATTCCAGCACCGCATGGGCTGGCGCTTCCCTTGGGTATCGTCCAACGCCAACGATTTCAATCGCGATTACCACGTCTCGTTCACCCCGGAAGAACGGGCGGGCGGAAAAGTGTATTACAACTACGGTCCTTCCGCATTTCCCAGCGATGAAGCGCCCGGCGTCAGCGTGTTCCACAAGGATGCGAATGGCGACATCTTCCATACGTACTCCACTTATGCCCGCGGCCTCGACATACTTCTGGGCGCGTACAACTTCCTTGACCTGGTACCGAAAGGACGAGACGAGGAAGGCGTCGTGCCGTTCCCGATGGCTTGGGTGCGTCATCACGACCGCTATGCCGGCGCCTCCGAAGTAAAGGGCGAGGCTTCGTGCTGCGCGGAGCGGGAACTCGCGTGAACCGTCACTGCCGTTGCGCCGGAGAAACCTCCTCGTCGCGACCGCTCATCCGGCGGCTTTTCCCAGCCGCCGGATGTGTCATGCCGGGCGTATTAGTAGCGCTCCTGCCCAAGTGCCCGGCGTGTCTTGCGGCATGGCTGGCCCTTGCGACGGGTGTTGGAGTCACGCTTCCGGCGGCGGGCCTTTTGCGGACTGTGCTGCTTGTGCTCAGTCTGGCGCCGTGGCTCTACCTGGTTGCCAGGGCCTTCTCGCGTCGCGGCTCGACTTCAGTCCGCGAACTGCGTGTTGCGCTCACCGCGATGGCGAGCGCCGCCACAATCAGAATCGCCGCGACGGCGAAGGTGATCCGCATGCCAGTGGCAATCGCTTCGGGACGCGCCGTCGCGATGTCGCTGGTCGCCGCCGCCAGCGCGAAGACCGCGCCCATCACGGACGCTCCGGTGATCAAGCCGAGATTCCGCGAGAGGTTGAGCATGCCCGAAATGACGCCCCGCTGATCCGGGCCGGCATCCTTCATCACCGCGGTGTTGTTGGCCGCCTGGAAGAATCCATAGCCCGCAGTGATCACGATGATTGGGGTGAGGTAGCCGGCTACGCCGAACCGCACCGGTGTGAGGGCGAGCACGGCGGAGCCCGCCGCGATTCCGCCGAGTCCAGCGAGGCTCAAGCGATGCGCGCCAAAACGGTCCACCATGCGGCCCGCAGGCACGCCCGTAAACGCGGCCACCAGCGGACCTGCCGACAGCGCGGCTCCCACCAGCGCCGCTTTCAGTCCGAGCGCACGGGAGAGATAGAACGGACCCACTACCAGCGTCGCCATCATCACCGTCGAGACCAGGGCGCTCATGGCGAGGCTGGCGCTTAGCACCCGGTCGCGGAACATCGTCATTCTAATCAGGGGCGACTCTGCTCTCGGCTCGGCCAACACGAAGAGCCCGGCCGCCAGAATACCGGCGAAGAGCAGCGCGGCGTTTAGTGCACCGAAGCGTCCGCGGCCGATCGTCATGGCAAGGGCATAGGCCGAGAGCGTCACGGCCAGCAGCAGCGTGCCCAGCTTATCGAAGGCCGCTCGCCTGGTCTGCGACACCTCACAATCTGCTGGCAGGTAGCGCCGCGCCAGCAGAAAATTCAACAGGCCCAGCGGTACGTTGACCAGGAAAATCGCGCGCCAGCCGACTCCTGCGATCAGCACTCCGCCGAGCGATGGCCCGAGAGTGGTGCCGATCGCGGACATCGTTCCCAGCAATCCCATGGCGCTGCCGGTCTTTGCCTTCGGCACGCTCTCGCCGGCAAATGCCACGGTGAGGGCCATCATGATCGCCGCTCCGAGCCCTTGTACGCCCCTGGCGGCGATCAGCATCCAGAGTGTGGGCGCGGCGCCGCACACAAGGGAGGCCGCGGTGAATACGCCGATTCCGATCAGCAGCAGGCGCCGCCGGCCAACCATGTCGCCGAGCCGTCCGGCGCTCACGATCAATGTGGTCACTGCCAGCAGATAGGCGAGCACGATCCACTGAACTTCCTGGAAAGACGCGCTGAACGCTTTGGCCAGCGTGGGCAGGCCGACATTCGCGATGCTGGTGGCGAGCGAGGGCAGCAACATGGATAGCGAAAGGCTGGCCAGCACTCGGCGTGTGTTATCGGCGCTGCTCATTGGCGTTCCTCCCCGTCTTTCGTGAGCGATTTTTGCAGGAGGTCCACAATCGTGCCAGCCTGATCCTCCGTGAGGTCGCCAAAGAATCCCTGCGCCATCTTCTTCTTCAACTTGGATATTTCAGTAGCGGCTTCGCGGCCCTTCGCCGTGATCTGAATCATGTTCGTTCTTTTGTCGGAATCGTCTTTGCGCCGCAGAATGTACTTCTCCTGCTCGAGGCGCTTCAAGGCCCGTCCGGCGTTGGTCCGGTCGACGAAGATCATATTCGACAGCGCATCTTGCGCCGCGACACCGCCTTCCTGGCGCAGTAACGTCAGCAGGCGCGCTTCCGTATGATTCAGACCTAAGGTGGAAAAGCACCGTTCGGCGATCTGATATCGCCGCCTGGCAAGCACTCCGATTAAATCGAAGAGCGTCTGAAAATTGCTCATGTCGCATTCCCTCGCGGCGCTCGCCATAAAGATGCGTGCGCACGCATGTAATCTTATGGAACGAGAATACCGCGAAATGGGATCGCAAAGCAAGTGTATGTACGCGGCGCTTCGTCGGGCGTTAGCGCCAGCGAAACAGCCGCAGCGCGATCGCGAAACCGAATACCAGCCAGCCCATCATCACCGTGAGTTGCCCGGACAATTGCGCCAGCGACAGCCCCTGGAGCATGTTCCCGCGCAGCGCCTCGATCACGGCCGTCAAGGGCAGCACACGTATCAATGGTTGAACCGCGTCGGGGAAGCGTTCCGCGGAGAAGAAGATCCCGGACAAAACCCACATGGGCAGCATCACGACATTCATCAATCCGGATACCGCCTCGATGGTTCTGACCCGCGAGGAGATCAGCAGCCCCAGCGCGCTGAATGAGAGAGAGGCCAGCAAGCACAGTGCCGCCAACTGCGTCAGCGACCCGCGCAGGGGCACACCGAACACGAGCACCGCGAAGCCGACAAAGACCAGCACTTCCAGGCACAGCATCACCAGACGTGAGAGCAGGAAGGACACCAGGTATTCCCACTTCGCCATGGGAGACGCAGCCAGCCGCTTCAGCAGGTTCTTGCGGCGCGCATCCACAATCGAGAAGCCGAGTCCCCAGATTCCGCCGCCCATCAGGTTCATCCCGAGTAGTCCCGGCACCAGGAAATCGATGTACCTCGACCCGGGTTCGCGCACCAGATCGTCCGTCGCTTTCACCGGGTCGGGCTGCCCCGATGCCTTGTGCATGGCCCGGTCGGCCAGCAGGCGGGCATTCCGCGACTCCGCATTGGTATCGTCGTACCGATAGACCACGCCGTCCGGCGCCGGCTTCGCGAGCAGCGCGATGCGACCCGTGCGCAGCGCCGCGTCGCCGGCCGCCGCGTCCATCTGCAGCACGTCCAGTCCCTTCTCCTGTCGCAGGGACGCCGCGAGCTGTGCGTCCGTGGTTCCGATTTTCAAACGTTGCGCGGGCTGATTGCGGAAGGCGATTCCGAGGCCGGCGGCTAACAGCACCGGGAAGATGAACGTCCAGAAAATCGCCTCGGGTTCGCGCAGGAACTCGAGGAAGCGCACTTTCGTCAACTGTGCCAGCGAACTGCTTTCGATACGGCTACTCATCGCGCAGGCGCCTCCCGGTCATGGATACGAAAACATCCTCGAGCGTTGCCGAGTGTGTTCGCAATTCGGACAGCCCCGCTCGCGCCCCCGCGACGAACTCCAGCAGCGCGGGGACCGATCGGTGCAGCTCCGATACCGACAACAGGTACCGGCCGGCCTCCTGCCGGACACTCAGCACACCGTGCAGCGATGCCAGTTGCTCTACGGAGACCGCGCCGTCTTCCCCTTCCAGTGCGAACTCGACGACATGATCCGCCCCGAGCGACGCGATCAGCTCGCGAGGTGTACCCAGGGCGATGATCTTGCCGTGGTCCATGATGGCGACATTGTCGCAAAGCCGTTCCGCCTCGTCCATGTAGTGCGTGGTCAGAATGATCGTGCGGCCCGACTTCTTCAAACGCTCCACCAGGTCCCAGACTTGCCGCCGCGCTTGCGGATCGAGTCCGGTAGTCGGCTCGTCTAGGAAGAGCAGGTCGGGATCGCCGACCAGGGCGCACGCCATCGCGAGCCGCTGTTTCTGGCCTCCCGAAAGGCCGCCCACACGGGAGTTCTTTTTCTCATCGAGTTGCACCAGGGCGACGACCTCCGCGGCATTGGGCCCACGGTGATAAAAGCTGCGGAATAGCGTCACGGTCTCGGTCACCGTGAGCTTCTCGGAAAGCTGCGTTTCCTGCAGTTGAATGCCGATGCGCTGCCGGAGCGCGGCCGCATCGTTCTGCCATGTCATACCGAGCAGTTCCACCGTCCCGCTGTCCGGAACAATCAGCCCTTCGCAGATCTCGATTGTGGTGGTCTTTCCCGCGCCGTTAGGCCCCAGCAAGCCGAGGCACTCGCCGCGTCCAGCTTCCAGATCGACGCCCTCGACGGCGACTACGTCCGGGTACGATTTCCGCAGATTGCGCAGGACGAGGACAGAGCGTCCCGGATCGGACGCGGGGCTTGGTCTGCTCATCCTTATAGAGTGGCAGATGGGCCGTCATCGATGTTGCCGCACTGCGCACCTGGTGAACATCGCCCCCCACGCCGTATACGCCCCCACCGCCGACTCACCCGTCATGCCCGTAATTCACCGTCTCTCCCGCCAAGGTGTCCACTCTCGGGGCGATCCGCCCGTTATTCTGTCCCGCCGTGGAGAATTTGTCCGCTCAATAAGGGATGCGACGTTCCGCGAAGAAATGAATCACGGAATCTGCAGTGGCGATAACCGGCCCGAATTCCGGCATGGCAAAGG
>JBDTPR010000430.1:0-6013 GCA_039932635.1 Candidatus Solibacter sp. | reverse complement strand
GGTCAAGCTGACGGTGCGGACACCGGATGGACCACTGGCAGGCACGCTTCGCGAGAATCTACCGGAGCTCAGCGCGCGGCTGGCCGAAAACGGCCTCAAGAGCGAGACCTGGCATCCTGCGGCAAGCGCGGGCAACGAATGGCGCAACACCAGTGAAACCGCTCAGTCCGGCGGCATGCGCGACGGCGAACAGCAGCCGCGCCAACAGGATCGTGAATCACAGGGCGGCGAACCGCGCCGTCATCGCAATTCCCCGGAACCTACGGTTCCCAAACAGAAAGGAAAAGACTTCGCATGGCTCATGTCATCCCTACGCTAAGCAACGCGTCGCGCGCGATGTATACGCATCCGCCGGCGCGGCGTACCGTCAACCCGAATCGCGGCGAGGCCGCCAACGCGGTGGATTTCCGCACGGTACTCAAAGACGAAGCGGCGCCCGCTGTGGCCACCCCAACTTCCACCGTGCCAGCAACATCTCCCACCGCCACGCCGGGGGCAACTGTTGGCACGATTGGAACAGTAACGCCGTGGTCGCCGTCAGCCGTGGTCAACGCCCCGGCGACACCGGCGACAACGTCGAAGATGGCTCCCACCATGGAATCGCTGTTCGGCGCGAACCCGTGGGTCAGCAACGCCGGCGGCACCGGGCCAAACGGCGATTACGGCTACAACCACTGCTACTTCGCGACACCGGCAACGGCTGCCAAAGTGGCGCAGATGCTGGGCGGCACCGTGGTGCAGGCCGATGCCATCACACCGTACGGCCCGTTCAAGCAGAATCAGCCGAACCTGATGGTTCAGATGCCCAACGGCAAGTTGATCAATGCCGGCGTGGTTGCCGGATTCTATGACCACGGCTACACGCAGCAGGCCGTGGACGCAATGATCGCCAGCGAGAAGAGCGATCTCGGATAAGGAGAATCATGATTTCAGGGATTTCGCAAAACGACGCCGCTTCCGGCAGTTCAAACTCCGGCACCACAGTCACCCCCGGAACCTCACAGGTCACCAAAAACATGTTCCTGCAGCTTCTGGTGGCGCAGATCAAGAATCAGGACCCGATGAGCCCCACAGACGGGGTGCAGTTCCTCACCCAGTTGGCGCAATTCCAGCAACTGGAGCAATCGATGAACTCCGGCCAGGATCTGACCGCGATCCGCACGGACCTCGACAAACTGGTCCAGACAGGCACCACCGAAACCAACAATTGACAGGAGATACGACATGTTCACATCTTTCTCAACGGCTCTTTCCGCGCTCAACGCAACGGCAACGGCGGTCGACGTGGTCGGCAACAATCTGGCCAACCTCAACACACCGGGCTTCAAGACGAACGTGGTGTATTTCCGGGATCTGGTGACGCAGTCGCTAGGCGCCGGCCTGGGTGAAACCCAGGTTGGATTCGGCACGGGGCGGCCGCTGACCATTCGCCAGTTCACCCAAGGCGCCATCCAATCCAGCACCGGACTGCTGGATGCCGCGGTACAGGGCGATGGCTTCTTCGTCACCAAGAACGCGCAGGGCAACACGCTGTACACGCGCGCCGGCAACTTCCAGGTAGACGATTTCGGCAACCTGAAAACCAATACCGGCGAACTCGTGCAAGGCTGGACGGCGCTGGACGCAGCCACCGGGATCCTAGACACCAATGGCGCCATCGGCGATATCGTAGTGCCGGTGGGAGCCGCCAAACAGCCGATCGCCACCAATCAATTCACCCTTGACGTCAACCTGAACTCGGCGGCAACGGCCGATTCCAGCTCGAGGTTCTCGGATACGATCAAGGTCTATGACAGCCTTGGAACATCCCACGTACTGACCGTACATTTCGAGAAAACAGCTGCCAGCCAGTGGGCGTATAGCGTGTCCATACCGGGGAACGAGATCACCGGTGGAACAGCTGGCACACCATTTGAAATCTCTGGCTCGACCGGTTCGTTGAGCTTCGGCAGCGACGGCTTGCTGACTTCGCCAACCGTGGGCTCGCCGATCGGCTTCGATGTTCCGGGCCTGAGCACGGGCGCGGCCGACATGCACCTGGATTGGAGTCCCTACACCTCCACCGGCACCGGCCGCATCACGCAGTTCGGCCAGCCTTCGGCGCCGTCGGCGAGTTCGCAGAACGGGTCGGCCGCGGCGCAGTTGATCCGCGTCGGCCTGGCGGACGGTGGCAAGATGCTGGCGCAGTACTCTGACGGCCAGCAGGTGATCGTCGGCCAGGTCGCAATGGCCGGCGTGCGCAATCCGGAGTCGTTGATCGCGGCGGGAAACAACAACTATCAGGTGAGCGCGCGTACCGCCACGCCGGCCATTGGTTTGCCGAATCAGGGCGGCCGCGGCGATATCGTGGGCGGTGCGATTGAGGCCTCCACGGTCGATATCGCCCGGGAATTCACCAATCTGATCGTGCTGCAGCGTGGCTACCAGGCGAACTCGCGTGTCATCACCACGGTGGACGAGTTGAGCCAGGAGACCATCAATCTGAAGCGCTAGCTCACCTGAAACCCGAGTAGTAGGAGAAAGACCCTAAACCTTTTCCGGGGTTCCGCCGATTACTTGCAGGAAGACAATGACGCCTCAGGAAGAGATTGCGCCGCTTGGTGATGTGCCGGTCGATATCGAAGTCGAACTCGACCGGCGCTTCATGACGACGCGCGAAATCCTGCAGCTCGAAGAGGGCTGCGTAATCGGGACTTCGCGTAGCGCGGGCGAGAACATCGATATCTACATCGGCGGGGTGCTGTGCGGCTCCGGCGAAATCGTGGTGATCGAGAACACGCTCGGCGTACGCATTACGGACTTCCGGGACGATCTCTAACGGGACCATCTCTAACGGGATGAACCCCACGCCGGTCGGGAAGCTCCCAACCGGGCGGGAGGACTGCAATGGAAGTAATCCAACAGATGGCGGCGGTTGGCCTGGTGCTGCTCTTGCTCGGCGCCTCGCTGTGGGTGCTGCGGCGGCGCGGAATCGCGGGAATCTCGCTGGCAGGCAGGTCGGCGAAGCGCCGGCTGGAGTGCCTGGAACGCATGCCGCTAGGCCCGCAGCACACGCTGCACCTGGTGCGCGTCGATGGCAGGGAATTACTGGTTGCCGCATCGCCTTCGGGCTGCGCTCTACTGGAAAGACCGGCTGCGGAGGACCTGCGGTGAGCGCGCTGCGGTCGCTCGCACGCATGGCATGGCTCGCGCTGGTCGCCGTCGTGCTGGCGGTTCCCGCAATGGCGGGGGCGGCGGACGGGGAACCTTTTTCCTTGCTCGGCATCTCTCCGGGGAAGAACGGCGCCTCGCTGAGCGTGCCGATGCAGATTGTCATCATGCTCACGCTGATGACCCTGCTGCCCGCTGCCGTAATGTCGATCACTCCGTTTCTACGCATCGTCATCGTGCTGCATTTCCTGCGGCAAGCCCTGGGCACGCAATCCACGCCCTCCAATCAGGTGCTCCTCGGTCTCGCTCTGTTCCTTGCCCTGCTGGTGATGCAGCCGGTAATCGTGGACATGTACCACCAGGGGTGGGAGCCGCTGGATAGCGGACAGCTGACACCTGGGCAGGCCCTGGAGCAGGGCACCAAACCTCTCCACAAGTTCATGGCGCGATTCGCCAGGGAGAAAGACATCCGCCTGTTTCTCGAGATCTCCCACGCGCCGGCCCCGCGCACACCGGACGACGTGGAAATGAAGGTCCTGGTTCCTGCCTACATCATCTCCGAACTCAAGACCGGCTTCCAGATTGGCGCCGTGCTGTTTCTGCCCTTCCTGGTGATCGATCTGGTGATCGCCTCGGTAACGCTCTCGATTGGCATGGTCCAATTGCCGCCTGTCATGATTTCGGCGCCCTTCAAGATCCTGCTCTTCGTGCTGGTGGATGGCTGGAACCTGGTAATCGGATCTCTGATGAAGAGCTTCTACTCATGACACCGGAAACCGTAGTTCAATTAATCCGTCAGACGCTGATGACCACCTTCTGGCTGGCCGCGCCGCTGCTCGCGATCGGCTTCGTTGCGGGCCTAGTGATCAGTCTGGTGCAGATCGCGACATCCATGCAGGACAACGCCTTCAGCACCATTCCGCGCCTGCTGGCATTCCTTGCCGGCTTGCTTTTCCTGCTGCCCTGGATGTTGCAGCGGACCATGAGCTACACCATCTTCCTGTTCGGGGACTTTGCCCGCTATGCCCGCTGACGCGACTTTTCCGGCCGGCGCGCTTTACGGTTTCCTGCTGGTATTGGCCCGCGTCGCCGGGGCCCTCACTTTCGTGCCGCTGCCCGGCTTCAAGAACGCTCCCGAAGGCGTGCGCGTGGCTCTTACCCTGGGTTTTACCTTGGCGCTTTTCAGTCAATGGCCGGTAATGCGGACCGAGGGCATCACGGTGCCCGTGCTAGCCGGTTGGGCGATCACGGAAGCCGCGGTGGGACTCGCCATCGGCGTCTGCGTGGCCATCACGCTGGAGACTTTTACGCTGGCGGCGCAAGTGATGGGGCTGCAAGCCGGTTACGCCTACGCATCTACCATCGATCCCCATAGCGAGGCCGATTCCGGCATTCTGCTGGTGTTGTCGCAGTTGATGGGCGGGATGCTCTTCTTCGTCATCGGCCTGGATCGCGAGGTGCTGCGCCTGTTTGCACAGAGTCTGGAAAAAATTCCAGCCGGCGCCTTCGTTTTCACCCGCGCTACCGCGGAACCCTTAATCCGGCTGGGTGCGACCATGTTCTCGATCGGCGTGCGGCTGGCGCTTCCGGTGGTCGCGCTGCTCGTCATGGTGGACGTGGCGCTGGCGCTGCTCGGCCGCATCAACGCGCAGTTGCAGTTGCTCAGCCTTGCCTTCCCGGCCAAGATGCTGACCGCGCTGATTCTGCTTACCTGGATGGCGTCGATATTTCCGCGCATTCTGCGCGAAATCAGCGGGCAGGCATGGATCGCCGCGCACCGCATGCTGGGCTTATGAAACGCCATGGCAGACAAGAGCGGCAAGACCGAGGAACCCACCCAGCAGCGCCTCAAGAAGGCGCGCGAGCAGGGTCAGTTTCCGGCTGCCAAGGAATTCGTGGCGGCGCTGCAGTTCATGGTCTTTCTGACGCTGCTCGGCTCCGGCGGGCCGGCCTGGTTCGCGCAATTTCGCCAGACCACGCGAGACATGATGCGGCTGGCCTTCGAGCCCGAAATAACTCCGCAGGCCCTGACTCACCTGGCATGGCAGGTCTTCTGGCAGAACATCATGCCCCTGGCGATGGCCGGCGCCGTGGTGAGCGTGCTCACGGTCGCCTTCCGTCTGGCCACTACGCAGTTCGGCATCAGCTTCAAGAAGCTCATGCCGGACGCTGCCCGCTTCAACCCGCTCGCCCGGTTGACGGACCTCCCCAAACAAAACCTGCCTTCACTCGCGCAGGCGCTATTCCTGCTGCCGGTCTTTCTGTGGTCGGTCTGGGTAGTGGCTCGCGACCATCTGGATGTCTTCATGACGCTGCCGCTGCAGAGCACGGAGAGCGGCTTCCGGCTGATCAGCACCTCGCTCATGGACGTGTTCTGGAAGGCGGCGGGGGTGTTTCTGCTCTTCGGCTGCGTGGATCTGGCGCGCCAGATGATGAAGCACAAATCCGAGCTGCGCATGAGCAAGCAGGAGATCCGCGACGAGATGAAGGACGTGGAGGGCAATCCGCAGATGAAGGCGCGGATCCGCCGCCTGCAGCGCGACCGTGCGCGCCGCCAGATGATGAAGGACGTGCCGACGGCGACCGCCGTGGTGGTCAACCCGACCCACTATGCAGTCGCCATTCGCTACCACATGGACAGCATGGTCGCGCCGCTGGTGGTCGCCAAGGGCAAGAACTTCCTGGCCCTGCGCATTCGTCAGAAGGCTACCGAGAACCAGGTCCCGATCATCGAGAACCCCCCGCTTGCCCAGGCGCTCTACAAGAGCGTCCAGGTCGGACAGGAGATTCCGCCGCATCTTTATCGCGCCGTGGCCGAAATCCTGGCCTATATTTTCAAACTCATGAACGGAAGGATGCCCGG
>JBDTPR010000429.1:0-6039 GCA_039932635.1 Candidatus Solibacter sp. | reverse complement strand
GACAGCGTCTCGCGATTCTCGAAGCCGCCGCCGCCCACCGTCACGTACACCGGCGTGGTATGCGCCACCTGTCCGACGCCGCCCTCGCACTTGGCCGCGATCCAGATGCCGTGATCCGCGGGCAGTTCGAACTCCACGGTGAGATGTGTCGCGTCCTTGCCCTCTGTCCGCGCCAGCTTCTTGCTGTGTGCGATCAGTTCGACGGAACGTAGTCCGCCGGCCGCGAACGCCTCTGCCGACACCTTCACCCTTGAGCCCCGCGGCACATCGACGGTGTCTCCCGGCATCTTCCCATTCACCGTCAGCAGCAGCATCGGACCGGTGCTCACGAAGGTGTGCCCAGCCTTGAGCGCCGTCATGTAGCGCTCGAAGGTCAGCGGGCCTCCCGTATACGCGTAGAAGCGCGCATTGCCGATCTGCGCGAATTGCGGTTCGTTAAAGCCGTACTGCGGACCCACGCCGCACCACGGAAAATCGCTGCCCGCCAGCGCCGTCAGCTTGAACCCCATGTCCAGAAATTCGTAATAATGCTGCGTCGCCAAGGGACCTTCAGGCACGCAGAACTGCGCCAGTTCCAGGAAATCGTTCTTCCCGCGCAGGGTATTCAACGCCATGCCGCGGTAGCCGGAGAAGGACATGGCCTGATGCGCAAAGCCGGTGACGCCACCCAGTTCGTGCACGCGGTCGAAGAGCCTATCGAAGGAATAATAGTCGGGCTGCATGCGCACAAATTCACTGGCGCCGAGCGAAATCGTATGCCCGATCTCCGGCGTGCGCGGTTCCTCCTGGCCCGGGGAAAGGAGGCGGCCCGCTTCGGTGTAGCGTCCGGCTTCGCCGAAGGCGTACTGCGGGTAGACTGAGGTCCAGAAATCTCCCATGCGCAGCAGGTTGCCCACGTGGATATCTTCCGCCGCGATCCAGCGCGCGATCGAAGGATTGTCGGCCGGGGAGCGGCGCAGGTGAATGTGATCGTCGGCCGAATACCACCCGCGCGACGGCATATCCATCCATCGTCGCAGTCGAACTTCTTGGGTCACGGCCGCACCGGGCTTGATTTCGAGAGTCTGCGTGTAGGGCGTGTACTCGAAGCCCTTGGTGATCGCCAGAGTGTAGGTGCCCGGGGGGAGGCGCACGTCGAACGCGCCATCGACATAGAAGGAGCCGTCCGGTTGGATCGCGTAGCCCTGCGCCTGATCGTTCTGACCGAACATCGCGGCAATCGCCTGGCGCGGTATGGGAATCGCTGATTCCGAGACTGCCAGCGCTCCCCGAACGCGCGGGCGCTCGCCCTTGGAATCACGGAGTCGCACGCGCACGGGAGAAGGCTTCCCAGCGTCCGTGATGCGGACCGTCAACGTGCCCTCGCGACTCACCTGCGCAAACTGCACGAGAGCGCCGGCGAACAGTGCTACGAGAATCAGCCGTAAGAGATTGCCCTTCATTCCGCTGGAAAGTATAGCAAGCGGCGAACGCTACGCGGCCCCGATTGGATTACGCGAGCGCTTCGCGGACTACTTCTCCGCTTACAATCGTGGGACGCTCGCTGCGGCCGTTGTGCAGATAAGTCACTTTCACGTGATCCAGGCCGAGGCACCAGAGGATGGTGGCATGCATATCGTGCACGTGCACCGGGCGCTCGATCGCGCGCAGTCCGATTTCGTCCGTGCGGCCAATGACAGCGCCCTTCTTGATGCCGCCTCCCGCCATCCACATGGAGAAGCCCCAGGGATTGTGGTCGCGGCCGTTGCCCTTTTCATTGAACGGCGTACGCCCGAATTCCCCGCCCCACACCACCAGCGTGTCGTCGAGGAGTCCGCGCGCCTTCAGATCGGTAAGCAGGCCCGCGATGGGCACGTCCGTCTCCAGACAGCGACGCCCGTGATTCTTGTCCAGATCGTTATGCGCGTCCCAACCGCTGCCGCTCCCCGAATAGAGCTCGATGAAGCGAACGCCGCGCTCCACCAGGCGGCGCGCCAAGAGGCAGTTCGATCCGAACTTCGCAGTGGCCTCGTCGTCCATGCCATACAACTTGCGCGTGGCCTCGGTCTCGCTCCCGAGGTCAACCGCTTCGGGCGCAGCCGATTGCATACGGTACGCGAGCTCGTACGAATTCAAGCGCGCTTCCAGTTCCGTGTCGTTGGGCTTCGATTCGCCGTAATGGCGGTTGAGCGAGTTCAGCAGGTCTAGCCGTCCGCGCTGCTGCTCGCCGCCGATGGTGGGCGGCGGCGCCAGATCGAGAATCGGCGCACCTTCGCGGCGCAGCAGGGTACCTTGAAAACTCGCCGGCAGGAAGCCCGAGCTCCAGTTCTTGGGCCCGCCCAGCACCTCCGCCGCATCAGTGAGAATCACGAAGGTCGGCAAATTGTTGTTCGCGCTGCCCAGCCCGTAGGTCACCCACGCACCCATCGAAGGACGCCCGGCCAGAATCGACCCGGTGTTCATCTGGCAGACCGACCCTACGTGGTTCAGCCCGTCGGCGCGGCAACTACGAAACATCGTGATGTCGTCCACATGCTCCGCCATCTTCGGATACCAGTCCGACACCCACATGCCGCTTTGTCCATACTGCTTCCAGGTGCGCGTCGAGGGCATCAGCGTATTGCTCGCCGTGCCCATCGCGGTCACCACTTTGCCGAAGGATTCCGGCATCGGCTGGCCTGCGAGGCGTGCCAGTTCGGGCTTGGGGTCGTAGAGATCGATGTGGCTCGGTCCGCCTTCCATGAAGAGCCAGATGACCGACTTCGCGGTGGGCGCATGGTCCGGCGTTTTCGACGCCAAGGGATCGGCCGCCTGGAGCATGCTGGAGAGCGCCAGTGCGCCGAGGCCGCCGCCGCTCCGCATCAAAAACTCTCGCCGGCGCATCGCCGCGCTCTTAATACCGGTATACAAATTCATTGGAGTTCATCAGCATCTGGCAGAAATCCACCCACGCCGCCGCCTGTTCGGGCGCCATCCCTTCAGGCATCGCGGGCGGCAGGGCCAGTTTCTCGCCGCGCGACAGCCGTTCGCGAATCAAGGGCGCCTGCTTATGGAAGAAGGTCGCCGCGGTATCTTTTTCCCAGCCGTCGGGAGGCCGCGAGTAGGCCAGCCGGAACGCGCTATCCACAGGATCCTTGTCGGCGAGCACACGTCCCGCGAAGGCCTGCGCCCACTCCAGCGCCACGCGATCGTTCAACATGGTGAGCGCCTGCGGCGCCGTGGTGGTCACGTCGCGGCGCGAGCACGATTCGTGGGTGTCCGGCATGTCGAAGGCTTCGAGCATCGGGTAGCGGGTATTGCGGCGTACGAAAATGTAGACGCTGCGGCGATTGCGATCTTCGGTCGGCGACACCTTCCAGCCGCCGCGCGGCGTTGGCATACCCACGGGCAACTCGGGGAACACGCTCGGCCCACCCATTTTGGTATTCAGCAAACCCGCCACCGCGAGGCTGGAATCGCGGATCACTTCGCCTTCCAGGCGGTGACGCGGAAATGCCCACAGCAGGCGGTTCCCCGGATCGGTTTCCGCCGCGTCCTTCCGAAATTCCGCGCTCTGCTGATACACTGAGGAATTCATGATCAGGCGGTGCATTTGCTTCATGCTCCAGCCCGATTTGACGAACTCCGCCGCCAGCCAGTCGAGCAGTTCCGGATGCGTGGGCCGCTCGCCCATCATGCCGAAATCGCTCGGCGTTCCCGCGATGCCGCGTCCGAAATGATAGTGCCAGATGCGGTTCACCATGAGACGCGCGGTCAGCGGATTCTCGGGATCGGTGAGCCACTTCGCCAGGGCCGTGCGACGGCCGGTGGATTCCACATTCACCGGCGGAATCACCCTCGCCGCGCCCGGATCGAGCAGCGTCAGGACGCCGGGCTGCACTTCGTCCTTGGGACGGTCGTACACACCGCCCCCTAGGATGTGAGTGGGCGGCGCGGTGCGACCCAGGTCGGCCATCCCGATACCTTCGGGAAGGTCGCCGGGATTGATCGCGTCGAACTTCGCCAGTTCGAGCTTGAGCGCTTCGTACTTTTCCTTGGCGGCTCCCTTCAAAGGTCCGGCGCCGTTCTCCCCGCCCATTTCCAGATACGGGCGGGCCTTGGCAAACATCTGCCACTCGTACGGCGTGCGCTCCGCCGCCGGCTTCAGGATCATGGCCTGAATCTCTGGCGGATATTTGTCGAAGTAGTCCTTGGCAGCTGCCTTGCGACCCGGTTCCAGCAGCGCGTCGATTTGCGAGCGGACGCCGGACGTCTGCTCTTCCCAGATGGCACGCTTGCGACGGTGCTCTGCCAAGGCTGCGGCGGGCAGCATGGAAATGTGGTCGTCCGCCGCAGTGTTGGCAAAGAAGGCCTGGAGGCGGTAGTAATCGGCTTGCAGAATCGGGTCGAACTTGTGGTTGTGGCAGCGCGCGCAGCCGTAAGTCAGACCCATAAAGACCGCGCCGGTGGTGTCGGTGATGTCGTCGAGAATCTCCTGCCGCCGCTGCTGAAGCACGCGCGCATTGCTCTCGTCGGGATAGTGGCGGTGGAAGGCGGTCGCCACACGCGCCTCCGGATCGCCGGGCCACAGCTCATCGCCCGCGATCTGCTCCTGGACGAAGCGGTCGTAGGGCTTGTCAGCATTAAAGCTTTGGATTACATAATCGCGGTAACGCCATGCATTCGGACGGGTTTCGTCGGCCTTGAAGCCTTCGCTCTCGGCATAGCGCGCCAAATCCAGCCAGTGGCGCCCCCAACGCTCCCCATATCGCGGCGAAGCGAGCAGGCGGTCCACCACCTTCTGAAATGCTTGCGGGGATTTGTCGGCCAGGAACTCATCCACTTCTTGAGGTGTGGGAGGCAACCCTATGAGATCAAAGGTAGCTCGACGGATCAATGTGGCGCGATCCGCGGCGGGTGGCGGCGAGATGCTCTTGGCTTCCAGTTTCGCCAGGATGAAAGCGTCCACGGGGGAGCGGCCCCAAGTCTTGTGGGCGACGGCCGGCAGCGACTGCGGCTTCACCTTCTGAAACGACCAGAACTCGCGCTGCCGCTGTGAAAAAGTATCGGCGGCCAGCAAAACCGCACATCCGACCAAACCAGACAGGGCTATCCGTCGCATCCGCATCCCTCGCGCCTTGCGTCTAGAATGCTTCAGAAAGCCTTGCTGGTCAAGTGGTTTCGAAGAGGACTGTGCGCGCGCTACTTTGCCCACTCCGCCGCGGCGAACTTCAAGTATTGCTCCCAATCGTAAGCGGTGACGTCGTGTTTGCCCGCGCGGATGTGATATCGCACGTGGTCGCCGACCGGCTGGTGGAGCCCTGGCATCTCCATTGTTCCGATACCTTTTTTGCCGAATAGATCCCACGCCGCCGAGGCGTACGCCGCACCTAGAAACTCGCCCTTGGGATCGCTCCAACGGTCCTCCTCGGCGCTGGCAACGTAGAGTCCGCGGGGAGCGATCAGGCTCATCAGCATCGGAGATTCGAACGGCATCTCCTCTTCCTTCGCGCTGTATTTCTTGAAGTTTCCGTCGAACCAATGGGGGAAGCGCGAATTCAGGTCCTTAGTGCGCTCGCCGTAGGTGCGCCGCGCGATGGCCGCGCCGCCTTCGCCGCTTTCGTTGGATATCACGATGGAGAACCGGTTATCCAGGGCACCCGCCCAGAGCGCGGTTTTTCCGAGGCGGGAGTGACCGAAGAGGGCGACGTGCTTACTGTCCACGTCCTTGTCCTTCTCCAGGTAATCCATGGCGCGACTGGCAGCCCAGCTCCACGCGCCGATCGCACCCCAGTCGCCGGCCTCTGGCTCGGTTTGCCCCGGCTTGAGGAAGAGCTGCCGAATACCCTGCGACATGGCGCCGGCCACGTCGGGTTCCACCTCGTTGTAATCGAAGACCGCGAGCCCGTACCCAGCCGCAAGAATCTTTTCCACCTGCCATCTCGACGCAGTGGCGCCGCGCGATGTTTCCGGCGCCGGTCCTTTCACGCCGCGTACCCAGACCGCTCCGAGGGGAACTCCAGGATCGTTGGCCACAGTCTGTATGCCTGAAAAGTTCAGTCCGAGAAATACGGGGACCGG